>JANXGZ010000061.1 GCA_024958995.1 Methylococcales bacterium
TGATTTTCGATGAGCCATTCACTTACCTGGATTCCTCAGCCATAAGGATCACCGAAAAATTGATCTCCTGGTTCGTAGAGGAAAAAGGCGGAACCGTCGTTCTCAGTACCCATGACCGCTTGCATGGGGTGGCGATTTCAGATCAGGTCGTGAACCTGCTTCATGGTGCCGTTGCAGAATTACCACTGGTCAACCTGTTTCACGGGAAATACCGGGACGGCATGTTCAATACTGGACAGATCAAGATCGAGGTGCCAGAGGCGACAGTGAGTGCTCGCTACATTGCAGTCCACCCGAATGAAATCGTTCTCTCGCTTCACCCGCTGGATTCAAGCATGCGGAACTGTTTCCAAGGGCGGGTCATGGCGATCGCCGAGTGCAAACACCAGATCCAGGTTCGGGTTGTCGGAAAAGAGCGATTCGAAGTGTTGATTACACGGGAATCACTGGAACAACTCGAAATCGAAATCGGGTTGTCGCTGTGGGTGAATTTCAAATCCACCTCGATTAGTGTTCTTGACCAGTAATCGGTGGCACTCTGCCGGATCACTTGCAACCAAAGGCAGACTTCCGTTAAAACACGGCGGAAAGAGTCAATCTAGAAGACCGAGGGATTTTTGTTGTCATCGTGAGGGTCGTCGGGTAGGTTTTTTGCTCACACTGTCATCCCTCATTTTCCGGTTCCTGGTATTGAATGGACTTCGATAGTCGGACTTTGTTCGAGACATTCTGTTTCAAATCCGGGTGGAGCCACTCAAGTTGTTGGTACACCCCCGTTCCCTGCATGGTAATGATTCATGAAAAAGCACAAATCTGCCGATACTGGTGAAGGAATTTCAACCGAGCCTGCTGAGTGGTCATTTCGTGGCGATGTGCCAGAAGCCTTCACCGATCACATATCAAAATCTGTACCCTTGTATAACCAAGGCCACACCCTGGTAGTAGAACTTAGCGAATTCTTCGTTTGTCCGGACAGCGTAATCTACGATCTTGGCTGCTCCACTGGAAACCTGACGACCAGGCTTGCCGATCGTCATCGTGACAAGGGAGTCGAAGTGGTCGGCATCGACATAGAACCTGCAATGGTAGAAAAGGCCGGACGAGACAACCGGCGGGAGAACATCATCTACAAAGAAACTGATCTATTGACCGCAGAAATTCAAAAAACCGATTTTATAACAGCGTATTACACGATACAGTTTACGCCGCCGAGGGTTCGGCAACTGATCTTCGACAAACTGTTCAACTCGTTGAACTGGGGGGGTGCCTTGGTTGTATTTGAAAAGGTCAGAGCACCCGATGCTCGATTTCAGGACTACATGACACAGTTGTATAACGAATACAAAATCAGCATGGGATACAGCGAGCAAAATATAATTGCCAAATCTCGAAGCTTGAAACGGGTACTGGAACCTTATTCGACGGAAGCAAATTATGCGATGATGCAACGCGCGGGGTTTACTGACATCATGACGGTGCAGAAATATATATGCTTTGAAGGCATCCTGGCCATTAAATGAGGCATGAAAGCAAATGCCAGTGCTGTTCTCGATGCATGCAATTAGTTCATGCCGAATGATTAGCGGATATCCATGAGTGGATGATTCTCGTTCTGTTGCTGACCAGGTGCAAAAAAAGCGGGCCACAAGGACCCGCTCAGGTCGCACCCCGCCCTAATCCCAATTTAATGCACCCCCTGTCTGGTATTCGGTCACACGAGTTTCAAAAAAGTTTTTCTCTTTCTTGAGATCGAGGATTTCACTCATCCAGGGGAATGGGTTGGTTGCTCCTGGAAACAGCTGGGAAAGGCCTATCTGGGAACAACGTCGGTTGGCAATGAAGTGAAGATATTCTTCGAACATCGGCGCATTCAACCCGAGGACACCTCGCTGCATGGTATCTTTGGCATACTGGGTTTCAATCTCGACTGCTTCACGAATCATTTGGCTCATTTCGGTCTTGAATTCTTCGGTCCACAGGTGCGGATTCTCGAGTTTGATTTGATTGATTACGTCGATCCCGAAATTCATGTGCATTGATTCGTCGCGCAGGATGTACTGGAACTGTTCGGCGGTGCCGGTCATCTTGTTACGCCGACCCATGGACAGGATTTGAACGAACCCGACGTAAAAGAAAATGCCTTCGAACACTACGTAGAAAGCAATTAGTTCACGCAACAGTTTCTGATCATTTTCCGAAGTACCGGTATGGAAGTTAGGGTCGCTCAGACGCTTGGTGAAAGGTAGTGCCCATTCGGCCTTGCGAGCAACGGCTGGTACTTCACGGTACATGTTGAAAATTTCACCCTCGTCCATCCCCAGCGACTCAATGACGTATTGGTAGGCATGCGTGTGTAACGCCTCTTCAAATGCTTGGCGAAGAAGGTACTGACGGCATTCCGGGTTGGTTATGTGACGATATACGGCAAGGACCAGGTTGTTCGCAACCAGCGAGTCTGCAGTTGCGAAAAACCCCAGGTTGCGCATGATAACCATGCGTTCGTCGTCGGTCAGCCCATTCGGACTCCGCCACAGTTCGATGTCGGCAGTCATGTTGATTTCCTGCGGCATCCAGTGATTGGCGCAGGCGTCCAGATATTTCTGCCATGCCCAGTCGTACTTAAACGGAACCAACTGATTCAGATCGGCGTGACAGTTGATGATCTTTTTGTCATCGACCCGGATGCGCGCTGCTCCCATTTCGATGTCTTCAAGGCCGACGTTCCCTTGGTCGTCGATATCCATGGGTGTAGCGAGGAAATCGGGTTCGGTCGGTTCCTGTTGCGCTAGGGATTCGAGATGCATTGCGTCGGGCTGTACAACATTTTCCATCAGTGGAGGGCTATTCGTCTCCATGGTGTTAGCAACAATCACAGGATCCATTCCGTTGTCCTTCGTATTGCGTTGTACGCCCAGTGGATCATCCCAATCTAGCATTTATTTTTTCTCCTAATTCTAATGAACTGAAACGCGGGGGTTCTTCTGTTCGGCTACGGCTACTGGCAGGCGTCACAATCCGGATCCAGAATCGAACACAACTTTTGGGTTTCGTCCGTGGGATTGTTTTCCACGGCATTGAGTTTGCCGTCAGCCAAGGTGCTCTTTTCCACATGGGTGGCACCCATGCTTCTCAGGTAATAAGTTGTTTTAAGGCCCCGGATCCAGGCCAGTTTGTACAGCGTATCCAGCTTCTTGCCATCCGGGTGGGATATGTAAAGATTCAGGGACTGTCCTTGGTCGATCCATTTCTGGCGTCGGGATGCGGCTTCGACCAGCCAGCGTGCGTCAACTTCGAAGGCCGTGGAGTAAAGTTCTTTCAGTTTGTCTGGAATCCGGTCCACGTTCCGTACGCTACCGTCGTAGTACTTGAGATCGTTGATCATGACCTCGTCCCACAGTCCGAGCTGTTTCAGTTCGGCCACCAGGTAGGGGTTGATGACCGTGAACTCGCCGGACAGATTGGATTTCACGAAAAGGTTTTGATAAGTGGGCTCGATTGACTGGGATACCCCGCAGATATTTGAAATCGTCGCAGTCGGGGCAATGGCCATCGTATTCGAGTTGCGCAAACCGGTGCTCCGAATCTGGTTTCTCAGACTGTTCCAGTCCAGTCTTTCGGTCCGGTCGACCTGCAGGTATCCGTCCCGGTTTTCTTCCAGACGAGAAAGTGAATCAATCGGCAGAATACCCTGGCTCCACAAAGAGCCATCGAACGTGGAGTAGCTGCCACGTTCGATGGCGAGATCGGCGGAGGCCTTTATTGCGAAGTAACTAACCGCTTCCATGGTGCTGTCAGCAAACTCGACGGCTTCTTCGGACGCGTAAGGTACCTTGATCTTGTACAACGAGTCTTGAAAGCCCATCAATCCCAGTCCGATTGGACGATGCCGGAGGTTGGAATGGCGTGCTTGTGGAACACTGTAATAGTTGTAATCGATCACATTGTCGAGCATGCGGATCGCGGTTGACACGGTTGTCTTGAGCTTTTCGATATCAAGACCCTGATCGTTGACATGGGCGGCCAGGTTGACCGAACCGAGGTTGCATACGGCGATTTCGCTATCGGAGGTGTTCAGGGTAATTTCGGTACATAGATTCGAACTGTGGACGACCCCGCAGTGCTGTTGTGGTGATCGAAGGTTGCAGGGATCCTTGAAGGTCAGCCAGGGATGCCCCGTTTCAAATAGCATAGAGAGCATCTTTCGCCACAGTGAAAGTGCTGGCAGGCGTTTGAAATGAGTGATCTCTCCCCGATCTGCTTTTTCCTCGCAGGCCTTGTAGGCTTTTTCAAAGGCCTTTCCGTACAGGTCGTGCAGTTCACTTACATCGTTCGGCGAAAACAGCGTCCATTCGCCTTCCTCAGCGACCCGTTTCATGAACAAGTCCGGAATCCAGTTGGCCGTGTTCATGTCGTGTGTACGGCGTCGGTCGTCCCCGGTATTTTTCCGCAACTCGAGGAACTCTTCGATATCCAGATGCCAGGTTTCCAGGTAGGCACACATTGCGCCTTTTCGCTTGCCGCCCTGGTTAACCGCAACCGCTGTATCGTTGGCCACCTTGAGAAAGGGGACGACACCCTGCGACTTGCCGTTGGTGCCCTTGATGTGGGAGCCGAGTGCTCGCACCCGGCTCCAGTCATTGCCAAGGCCGCCGGCGTACTTTGACAACATTGCGTCGTCCTTGATGGAAGAAAAAATTCCGTTCAGGTCGTCGGGTACCGTTGTCAGATAACAGGAAGACAGTTGCGGACGCAGGGTTCCCGCGTTGAATAGGGTCGGCGTCGAGCTCATGAAATCGAAATTAGACAGCAGATTGTAGAATTCGATGGCCCGGTCATCGCGGTCGATTTCATTGATTGCGAGCCCCATGGCGACACGCATAAAAAAGGCCTGGGGTAATTCGAAACGGGTTCCCTTGCTGTGAATGAAGTAGCGGTCGTAGAGGGTTTGCAGGCCAAGATAGGTAAACTGGAGGTCGCGTCCAGGCACCAGTGCCTTGCCGAGTTTTTCAAGGTCGAATTGTTCGAGCGCTTTGTCCAGCAACTCGAGTTCGGCACCACGATGGAGATAATCGGCAAAGTAGTCGCCGTAACGCCCGGTCATTTCGGCCTGCGATGCATTGGTTCGCGTACCGTCAAGAAAGGTCAGGGCTTCGGAGCGCATACTTTCGAGGAGAAGGCGCGCCGTAACGTATGAATAGTTGGGTTCTTTTTCAATCTGGGTCCTGGCACTCATGATCAGCGCGGGGGCCACGTCCTTCTCCAACACCCCGTCAAAGAGGTTGCGACACGTTTCTTTCAGAATCAATGCTCCATCGACATCCGGCAGGCCACTGCAGGCTTCTTCAAGGGTCTCGACCATTCGAATTGAATCCAGTGGCGCCCGGGTTCCGTCCTCAAGAACAACATGCACATCGGGTTTCCGATCCGTCGCCGTGACGGCTTTCTTTTCTGCACGTTTGCGGTTGTGTTCTTCGCGGTACAGGACGTAGGCGCGGGCTACCTTGTGGTGACTGCTCCGCATCAATGCGAGTTCAACCTGATCCTGGATATCCTCTATATGAAGGGTGCCGCCGCCAGACATCCATCGGGTCAGGCCGTTAACGACCTGCGTGGTCAGCATTTCGACCGCATCATGGATACGACTGCTGGCCGCCGCGTTCCCACCTTCCACCGCGAGAAACGCTTTGGTAATGGCTACCTTGATCTTGTCACTGTCAAAGGCTGTGACCTTGCCGTTACGGCGAATGACACGAACGTCGCCCGGTGCCACGGAGTTGATCTCCGGCGTTGGGACGGAAGTAGATGAAATAGATGGTGGTGTTGTCGTTTCGGGTCCGGCGGGGTCTATTTCCATTAACTTCATTAACGTCTCCTGTTTTCGGTTGTCTCGAGGGTTTGGCTGCTGGCGGCGGCACTTTCTACATTTACGGCATGAAAGGCACTGTTTATGGCGCAACTGATGGTCTTGCTGTCAAAGGCCGTTACTTTTCCGTTGGGAAGGGTAATCCGAATTTCCCGGGACGGCGCGGAACCCTCTTCCGAGGCGGGAATTGACTCGGATGTCACCGACAAGGCAAAGGTTCCAGTGGAGTTTTCTCCCATTAGTTTCCCCTCAATATAACGGGCTTAGCTACACCATCAATTCTTTTAAATTAGGCTGACTGGCACTATAAACTGTGCCTTGAAATCAAGTCAAGTACAATATGCTGTGTTTTAACGGTTGAAAGCTTGTGGATATCCTGTGCATATTTCAACCTTGAACAACTTTTTTCGAAAAATCAGTCGAAGGGGAGCTTTTCTAGTGTTCTAACGTTGCGTCGGCAACGTACTATTCAATCTGAATAGCGCTTAAGACCACGTCGTGAGGTACCCTGACCTGATTCCGATGACCTAATTTAGGCGCCGTATCACGATTCGGGCAAGGCCTGGGATGGGAATCAGAGGTTGAGGGGGTTGTCCGGATTGATATGATCCATGAACGGAATCCGCCGGTCGTTGTGAGTAACCTGGTAGATTGACCCAAGCCAGTTGCTGATCAGAGCCCTTCCGGTGTCTCTCCAGGTGATGTCAAGATCTCCGATGACCTTTGTTTCCGGGAACTCGGGGCATTGAACGTTCTTGTCTCTGGCCTGGATGAGATCTCTTTTGTAGCCATTGAGCGTAGAAATGCAACTCTGGTTGAAATAGCTTTCAGGGTAGGGCGGATATTCCTCGATCTCGCGATCAAAAAAGCGCATGACTTCCCGCTTGTATTCCTTCAGCAGGCTAATCAGATCGTATTCTGGATGACCCTGAAAATAAACCACCCGCAATCCGTCGGAACTGACCGCAAGGTGGACCCCAGCATTGTCGCTTTCCACCAAAACCCTTATTCCAGCCATTTCCATATCCGAACGAAACACCTCGTTGAAGCGCGAATGGGGGACATCGAAGCGGGTATTGATATCAGTGACGAGGGGGTGATTTCGGTCCGTCAGGCGATGGGAAAATATACCCCACCGTTTGTAACCGAGGTGGGTGCGCCTGACACCGTGACAGTGTTCGATTAGCGCATGCGTGGCCAGGCAGGAACAAAGCGTCGATGTCACGTTTTGTTTTGCCCATTCGAATACGTCTGTTAAAGAATTCCAGAAAGATTCATCGGGAAGACGCGAGCAGGTAACATTCGCTCCGCTGATGATGAGTGCATCAAGCCCATCCCGCTGGATTTCGTCGAAGGTCTCATAGTAACGGGCAATGTAGTCAGCGGCCTCGGGGCTCCGATCGAGCCCGTCAATGGTAAAAGGGTGGACCCGGAATTGTACAATCTGGTTACAGGCTCCGACCAGGCGAAAAAACTGTCTTTCGGTTGCCTCCAGTGCGGCGTCCGGCATCATGTTGAGCAAACCGATATGCAACTCACGGATATCCTGGTGAACCGCCATTTCAGGTGAAAGAATGGTTTCCCCCTCTTCGGCAAGCCGAGTGAAGGTTGGTAGCCCGTTATGGGCAACCAGCGGCATCAGGCAGTCTCCGTCACAATCTGGCTCATGTCTGAGCGCTAATCGCTTTTGCCACCAAGTCGAGAAAATCCTGTTCCGAGCGGATCTTGTAAATCTTTTCGGCATCGATGGTATAACCATACCGATTGGCGATTGCTTCGTAACGGGGCAATCGGGAGAGAAATAACCTTGGAAACATCCAGGTCACGAATTCATCGGGCTGGATATTTTCGATGTCCATGACTCCGGTTTCGGTGATGAACGCTTCCAGGTTTTCGCTCAGAAAGGATTCCCGGTAATACAATGGTTTAGGATTTTCACGCGCCCGCTTGATTAGCGTGTTTTCCAGCCCCTTGGACGCCTTTAGGTAGAGGATGATTGTGTGCTCGGCCAGCGTTTCGATAACCCCCGACGAATCGAGTTCGCAAAGGCTTCCCCCCGCATCATTAACGAAATTCTTGTAACCGTAAATATTGTCGGCTTTCTCGATGAACTCGGGTACGTCAAGCATTGCACTGATTTCCGCTTGTCGGTGGAGCGCCTGCCTGCGCTTGAATTCCTTGAGGGTCAGTCCACCCATCCGCTGATTGCCAACCTTGCCCAGAAACGTTGAAACCGGGACCAGGTTGTCGACGCTAATGTTGCTGCAGATATAGATTGAATCGGAGCGCAACAGATCCTTGAGGAAGGGGACGTCCATCGCCTGACGCTTAATGTTGTCAAGAATCGGCTCCTCAAGGTATTTGGTCCCGATTCGGTAGTCACCAGAATAATGAAACCATGTTTCCCTCGGCAGCCAATTGGCTACGGTGGTCTTGCCAACGCCGGACATTCCGAGAAGCGTAATTCGTTTCGACGGACAATCAAGAAATTCTCTCGGACTCATGCGCATGGTTGATTGATCTCTCGTATTTGCGAATTGACTGAGTGATATCCTGACAAATTATAGCCCAGAGAATCGCAGCGGGCGGCAACGATAGGGATGCATTCTACCAGCAACGATGGCCGGGAAGTTACTGTCGAAAAGGTCTGGGGTGGACGCGTTATTTCGAAACCCACTACCGGACAGGATCCTCCATAACTGCGCATAATGTATATTATGTTAAATATGAAGGGCCAGACAGGCAGTCGAAACCATAGCGCCAGTAAAGCTGGCTACCGCGTCGCTTTTTTGCCGGCATGGTCATGCTAACTACAAACCATGAGCCTGAGCTCCCCAGTGGAGAGCATCCGGTCTGTCTCCCCTATGTAACTATTTTTTGGCCTGCTGCCTGGCCTGGTAGGCTTTCATTTGCTCTTCAGTTGCATCGGTCTGATGTTTATCCTTCCATTCCTCGTAAGGCATGCCGTAAACCAATTCACGGGCTTTGCCATAGTCAATTTCCACGCCCCGTTCTTCGGCAGCCGCACGGTACC
>JANXGZ010000223.1 GCA_024958995.1 Methylococcales bacterium
ATTGTATCTGCCCCTCCAGGCGGTACGGCCGGACCCTGAGGAGATCGCCGACTCTCAAAACCCTTCCGGATCACCGGATCATCGCTGAATGTAACAAGGCGATGGATGAAGTTATGCTAGTGTGACCGATCCAGCGTGACAATAGTTCAGTATTACCCTTATCCAGGAACCAGCATGAATTCACCAGACAGCGGCGCTTTAGGTCTCATCGGGAATACCCCGATCATCCGACTCCGAAAAATCGTTCCCGACGATGCTGCAGAGGTCTGGCTCAAGTTTGAAGCTGGAAATCCTGCCGGTTCCTACAAGGACCGGGTGGCATTGTCCGTCCTGAGGAACGCGAGAAACCGCGGGGATATATCGCCCGGCAACACCGTCGTGGAATACACCGGGGGCAGCACGGGCTCATCTCTCGCATTCGTCTCAGCCGCATTGGGGCTCAAGTTTGTTGCCGTTTTCTCAGATGCATTCTCAAAAAGCAAGCAACAGACCATGGAGGCCTTTGGTGCTGAGGTGATCGTTGAAAAAAGCCATGGCGAGGGTATCACTCCGGCACTCATACAGCGGATGAAGGACAGAGCCTTCAGTCTCTCGCAAAACCCAGACACCTATTACGCCGATCAATTTGGCTCCCCTGACGTAATTCTGGGCTACGCACCCATGGGCAGGGAAATAGCCGAAGCGCTAGGCCGCAATATCGATATTCTCTGTTCGTCTGTGGGGACTGGGGGTGCAATTATGGGTACGTGGCAGGGTCTGGTTGATTCAGGCATAAAGACAGACCTTGTTGCATTCGAACCCGAACAATCACCCTTTCTGACAACTGGGAAAGGCGGCCCGCATAAAGTTGAAGGCATAGGTGTCGGCTTTGAACCTCCCTTTCTGGATCGATCGGTCTTAAGCGGTGTCCGCACGATCGACCAGGATCTTGGATTTGCTATGTGCAGGCGACTGGCGGAACAGGAAGGCATATTCTGTGGCACCTCGACAGGCTTGAACGTCGTCGGTGCTATTGAACTTGCAAAAGAGATGAAACCCGGAAACAAGGTCGTCACATTGGCCTGTGACAGTGGCTTAAAGTATCTGGATAGCCAAATATACGCTTTGAATAAAACACCACATTAACCCCTGGTTCAATAAACAGGAAAGCTCAGATGAATAACCTGCCTTTTGATCGACCGGGTCAATTCTTCAAGGGGAACCTCCATACTCACTGCACTTCTTCGGACGGTGACTTTACAGCGGAGGAAGTGATCCGCCGCTATCGCCAGCAGGGGTATCACTTCCTGGCTATGAGCGATCATTTTCTGGAACGCTATGACTACCCTGTCACCAACACGCACCTGTATCGGAACAAAGACTTTACAACCCTTACCGCGGTTGAGCTGCATGCAGGTAAAACTTAAACGATGAGTTGTGGCACGTGCTCGCAGTCGGTATTCCGCTTGATTTTAGGCGGCCCCGAGAAAACGAGGACATCATTTCACTTTCACAACATGCAGCAGAGATCGGCGCATTTATCGGAATCGTACATCCGGCCTGGTATGGCCTGCAGCCAGAGGATGCCCGTATTCTGCCTTTTGCCCATGCCATCGAGTGCTACAATCACGGCTCAGAGATTGAGAATGATCGGGGCGATGGCTGGGGCTTGTGTGACGTTCTTCTGAATGAAGGTCGTCGTCTTTTTGCTTTTGCAACTGATGACGCACATCACATGACTCACGACGCCTTCGGCGACTGGGTTCATGTCAAAGCGGATACGCTCGATCCTGACACCATACTGAACAGCCTGAAGTCAGGTTACTTCTATTCTTCACAGGGTCCTCATATCCACGACATCCAGATCGACCACGACAAAGTGATCGTGGAATGCTCCCCCGCCAATGCGGTAATTATTTCAGGACGAGGTTCCCGGGCAACCACAACTCTAGGCAGTGGACTGACGCAGGTCTGCCTACCTCTTGAACGATTCAGGAACGGCTATTTTCGGATTACCGTGGTCGATGATCGAAATCGAAAAGCCTGGTCCAATCCTGTC
>JANXGZ010000070.1 GCA_024958995.1 Methylococcales bacterium
GTAGAGTAGACAATCGATCCGTTGCTCTTTGGCGGTTCTCGAGACGGTATTGTGTCAAAGCGAACGAAAGGTTTACACTGGATCCATCTTGACTATTTCTCCCAGATACCCGGAGAATTATGCAAAAGACCATCGTGCTAAGCTGGGCTGCGCTCTTTTCCTGTCTGCTGGCTTTTGCCTGGCCCGTTCACTCAGCTCCGGTGTCGGACGATTTCGGTTCTTTCGGCCCGGTCAGCCATGTCGTGATTGGCTGGTTAAAAAAACCTAGCGACAAAGCCAGTCGCCGAAAATTCGTCGAGGTGACTCGCGATTTCGCCACTCTCCCCGGGGTCATTGATCACAAGGTCGGCGTGGTCAGTCCGTCGCGCCGTGAGGTGGTCGATGCCAGCTTCGACGTTGCAACGGTGATTACTTTCCGAAACAGGGCCGCTCTGAATGCGTACCTGGAACATCCACGCCACAAGAAGGCGGTTTCGGAAATGCTCAAGCCGTTGATTAGGAAAATCATTGTCTACGATGTGGAGCTGAAATGAGCCGGCAGGCTTGGTACAGGCAATGCCGGTCTAGTATTTTGCGGAATGCCAGACTGGCTATTGGATAGTGGGGTAAGGCAATACCATGGCGTTTCAGAGCTCGACCGTCGAATACTTTGACAACGGGATTTGTTTGGAAGGGCTTTTTGTCTACGACGATTCCCTGACCCATCCTTTGCCGACGGTACTGATTGCCCATGCGTGGGGTGGACGGGACGAATTCGTCTGCGATAAGGCGCGCCGTGTTGCGGAGCTGGGTTACGGGGCTTTTGCACTGGACATGTACGGGAAAGGCGTCTTGGGGAGCAGTGTGGAAGAAAACGTTGCCCTAATGACTCCATTCATGGAGGATCGGGCCATGTTGCAGCGGCGGATCGGCGCTGCGCTGGATGCCGTGAGAGGACTGGATTCGGTCGACGCTGGTCTGATTGTAGCCATGGGTTTTTGTTTTGGGGGCCTTTGCGTGCTGGATCTTGCCCGTACTGGCGCGGGTCTATGCGGCGTGGTCAGTTTTCATGGCCTGCTCGCAGCCCCCAGCAATATCGAAGGACAACCGATCAATGCTAGGGTACTGGTTCTCCACGGTCATGATGATCCGATGGTTCCAATGGAAGATATTGCGAGATTGCAGGAGGACCTGACCCGGGCTGGCTGTGACTGGCAGTTCCACTCGTACGGAAAGACCATGCATGCTTTTACCAACCCGGTGGCCAACGATCCGGGGTTTGGTACGGTTTACCATCCGTTGGCCGACAGGCGTTCGTGGCAGACGATGCAGATGTTTTTTGAGGAATGTTTCGACGATCGTTGAAATCGGCGTATCAACGGCTTGTTTTTCCGTGGCACGAAATATCGAAAGTATTCGAGAAGTCGTCGATATCCTTACCTGTTAAACCGGTGCTGGGTCGTGCAGTGCCATACCAGTCAATCAACTGGAGCGCTACCTTCGTTGTAAAATTTTCTAATCGTCTGATTATCAAAGGCTGAAAACCGGCCTTCTCAGGTTCTCGGTTATTGCCTGTGGTGTTCGGGGCATCGCGCCGCCGCGGATTTCTTTCACCTGCTAGCGCTCTTTTTTCAAAATTCGGATGAGCCTGAACCCGGTGTCTGGTGACTTAGGCTGCGTATTCTCCTTTTCTCCGGCCTCCATTTCGCAGGAAGCACCCGCTCTTTCATGCAACCCGGGGTACGGGAATCGCAGGTCGACAAAGTTTGCCATGTATAATGCGTTTCATTTTTTTGGTGTTTGATGTCAGATTTCATTCATGAGCTTGGGCGAAGGCGGACATTCGCGATCATTTCCCACCCGGATGCCGGGAAAACCACCATCACGGAGAAACTGCTGCTTTTCGGCGGTGCGATCCAGCTGGCAGGATCGGTCAAGGGGCGCAAGGCGGCACGGCATGCGACCTCGGACTGGATGCAGATGGAAAAGGAGAGGGGGATTTCGGTGACCACCTCGGTGATGCAGTTTGAACACGAGGATTGCGTAATCAACCTGCTGGACACACCTGGACACGCCGATTTTTCTGAAGATACCTACCGTACCCTAACCGCCGTTGATTCGGCTCTGATGGTGATCGACAGTGCTAAAGGTGTCGAGGAGCGGACCATCAAGCTGATGGATGTCTGCCGCCTGCGCGACACACCCATTCTTACCTTTATCAACAAGATGGATCGCGAAGGACGTGACCCCATCGATGTCCTCGACGAGATCGAGGACATACTGAAGATTCAGTGCGCGCCCGTCACCTGGCCGATCGGCATGGGCAAGCGCTTCAAGGGGGTCTACCACCTTTACGATGACACAACCCATCTGTTTGACCCGAACCACGGAGGCAAGATTGCAGCGGGCGAAATCATCCAGGGCCTTGAGAATCCTCGGCTGGACGACTTGCTGGGTGACCAGGTGGCAGAGCTCAGAGAGGAAATCGAGCTGGTCAAGGGGGCCAGTCACGAGCTCAGCATCGACGACTACCTGCAAGCGCGGCAGACACCCGTGTTTTTCGGATCGGCCATCAACAACTTCGGTATCCTCGAATTGCTGGACGCATTTGCGGCCTATGCTCCCAAACCCCAGCCTCGGGAAGCGGCTGACCGGAAGATCAGTCCTGAACACGACAAGTTTACCGGCTTTGTTTTCAAGGTTCAGGCCAATATGGATCCGGCTCACCGCGACCGGGTGGCATTTCTCAGGGTCTGTTCAGGCAAATTCTGCAAGAGCATGAAAATGCACCATGTACGAATTGGGAAAAGCGTCCAGGTTTCGAATGCGATTACCTTCCAGGCTGATCGCCGCAAGAATGTCGAAGAGGCATATCCCGGTGATATTCTCGGGCTGCATAACCACGGGACGATCCAGGTTGGGGATACCTTTAGCCAGGGAGAGGAATTGAAGTTCGGCGGCATTCCCTACTTCGCTCCTGAGCTGTTTCGCCGTGTAGTTCTGAAGGATCCGTTACGCTCCAAGGCCTTGCAGAAAGGACTGGTGCAACTGACCGAGGAAGGAGCGACCCAGCTGTTCAGACCGCTTAGGAACAATGAACTGATCCTCGGCGCAGTGGGCGTCCTGCAGTTCGACGTGACGGCCTATCGGTTGAAAGCGGAATACAATGTTGATTGCGTCTACGATAATGTTGCGATCAACACTGCTCGCTGGGTGATTTGTGACGACCTGAAGATGCTGGACGACTTCAAGAAAAAGAACCACGCGAACCTGGCCGAGGATGGAGGTGGTTACTTGGTTTACCTAGCGAGCAGCCGGGTGAATTTGCAGCTGAGCCAAGAGCGCTGGCCGGACGTCGAATTCAGGGCAACCCGCGAATTGTAGTAAATGTACGGATTACTTTGAAGTGAACCCGTTTATTTTCCGGGGTTCAGGGCAGATGCCCGGCTTTTCCTGTGCGAAGGTCAGATGAGCTGTTGAATAAAAAAGCCGTTTCCGGCATGCCGGAAACGGCTTTTTTGTGACTTACAAGTAAAGAAAGAAGACTTATTTTTTCTTTTTCACCTTCGCCGGAATCTTGCCCTCAGACAGGCAGCTCAGGTAGGTATAGACTGCGTTGATTGCTTCATCTTCGGACATCCCTGACTTTTTGACCATCTTAATTCCCATGATCGCAGCGCCCGCCTTGGGCATGCCATTACGACCGTTTTTCACAACCGCAGCGAATTCGTCCTGGCTCAGTTTCTTCACGCTTTCAAGCAGGTTGGGGTTAGGAGCGACGTCGTGACAGGTTCCGCATCCGCGACCAAAGGTGCGTTCATAGATTTTGCTGCCGATAAAGGTTGGGACGCTGACTTCTTTTCCTTCGTCGGGGCACGCTCCGGCTGCGATTGCCTGGTTAGTAGCACCGAACATTAGGCCGGTAGCCATCGCTATGCAGGGTAAATATCTTCTAATTGCTTTAATCATGATGATCCTTTTAAATTATATTTATTAGCCGAATGACGGGCCTGAAAACTCACATAAAAGGCGCGCACAACCAACCATCAGAAAGAACGATAATTCTAATTGGTGCACAGGATAGGGAATTCGTCGTCATTTTTCAATGACTTTAATGCACAATCCTGCAAGAAGTCCCGCTGAATACTCCTTTGCAAATATCCGTAGTTTCAATGAATTGACGAAGCTGGCCCCTGATTCGACTTCGTTCTCCCTCTCAATTGACACGATAGTTGCTTTCTTTGAATATAGGCCGGTCGGAAGGCTTTGCTTCCGGTGAACATGAATCAGGACGTGTGATGATCAGGCTGGGTGTCGATCTCGGGGGAACCAAAATCGAAATTGTCGCAATAGACCCGGAGGGTCGGGAACTGCTGCGCAACAGGGTTCCTACGCCGAAAGACGATTACCAAGCCATTCTTGCTGCGGTAGTTGGTTTGGTGCATGCTGCGGAACACAGCCTGGGTCTACAAGGGACGGTCGGGATCTGCCTGCCCGGGGCTTTGTCGAAAAAGAATGGATACCTGAAGAACTCGAATAGCCTGGTGCTCAACGCCAGGCCGGTAGGCGAAGATCTTCGTTCAGTACTTGGGCGAGAAGTTCGGCTGTCGAACGACGCCGATTGTTTTACCCTCTCTGAGGCCGTTGACGGTGTCGCTGTGGGGGCCCAAATCGTATTTGGCGTGATTTTGGGAACCGGCGTCGGCGGCGGAATCGTCGTCGGCGGCAAGTTGCTGAGCGGGCCCAATTCGATTGCCGGCGAATGGGGCCACAATCCCCTGCCATGGCTGAAAGAAAGCGACCATCCTTTGCCGGACTGTTATTGCGGCCATGCGGGATGTATTGAAACCTACCTGTCCGGACCCGGGTTTGCGGCGCTGCATCAGGTCCGCCATGATCGAGTCATGACCGCCGCGGAGCTCGTGGTCGCCTCGCAATCGGGTGATGGTGCCGCCAGAGCAAGCCTGGAGGAATACGAACACCGACTGGCCAGAGCACTGGCCCAGGTCATCAACATTATCGACCCCGATGTGATCGTGCTGGGCGGAGGCCTGTCGAATTGCCGACGGCTGTATGACACGGTTCCCCGGATCTGGAGCGAATTTATCTTTTCTGATCAGGTCGATACCCTCTTAGTTCCTCCGCAGCATGGTGATTCGAGCGGTGTTCGGGGTGCTGCCAAACTGTGGGATTCGGCTTGAGGAAAAAATAAGTGAGCAATGGTGCGACAGTAATGGAATCTGTAATACGGGAGGCGGCACTCCGAATCGGAGTACCCTCAATCAAACGGCACATCTTTCTCTGCTGTGATCAGACCGTGCCAAAATGTTGCGGTAAGGAAGACAGTCTGATCGCCTGGGAGTTTCTCAAATCCCGTCTAAGGGAACTCGGATTGACCCAGTCTGGGGGTGTTTTCCGGACCAAGGCGAATTGCCTTCAGGTCTGCCAGAGTGGCCCGATCGCCGTTGTTTACCCGGAAGGCACTTGGTACCACTCATGCATGCCGAAGGTTCTCGAATTGATTATCCAGAAGCACCTGATCGGAAACGAAATCGTGGAAGAGTACCTGGTCCACGATTGTGATCTTTCCTAAACTCGTTGCTCTGATGTTGTTCAAGGCGGCGCAGTTTTGAATGGCACAAGTTTCTAGAGCGGGGTCATGCAAGACAGCCGGACCCTGGATTCATCCCTGCCCCGATAAGTCTGATCGTTCTTTCCTGTCCGAATGACCCAGGTCCTTGCCTGGTGCGACCTGGTCGCGGACCAATTGTTTTAATTCGCTGATCTCGGGAAAACCTCCCTGCGCTTTTCTATCCCAGATGAGTTCATCGTTGGCCCGGATCTCGAAAATCCCGCCGCTTCCCGGTTTCAGGGTCAGCGATAATATCTCTTGATCAAAAGTCACCAGAAGTTCCTGTGCTATCCATGCCGCCCGCAGCAGCCAGCGGCACTGGGTGCAATAGCTGATTTCAACGCGCTGCTTTTCCATGTCAAAGAACTCCGGCAAGGTCCATGAGACCGACTGGATGCGAGGGGGGCACGGCTTGGGTTCTCGAGTCGTTGAAGGGCAAGGTCTCTAATCTCCTTAATTATCACGTATTTTCGTTAGTTTCTGCTACTCGAACTGCGTTTCGATGCACCATAAGGTATCATGACGCGATTTTTCATGATTTCTAGGAAAACTGGATGAGATACATCTTCAATATAGGTCTTTGGTTGTTGTTTCCCGCCGTGGCATCGGGCGCTGAAGCAGGTGCTGATCACCTTGACCTGACTGATCAAAACGCCGGATACCTCTCTCTGGGTTTGTTTGCAGCGGCTTACCTGCTGGTGATCTTCGAGGAGAAACTCCACCTGCACAAGTCGAAGCCGGTGTTGCTGGCTGCTGGCCTGATCTGGATTTTGATTGCTTGGGCTTACTCTCAGCATGGGTTCGATCATACGGCTAGAGAGGCGATCAGGGAAAGTTTCCTGGAATTTGCCGAGTTGTTTTTCTTCCTGCTGGTTGCTATGACCTACATCAATGCGATGATCGAGCGGGGCATTTTCGAGGCCTTGCGCCACTGGCTGATTACCAAGAGATTCAGTTATCGAAACCTTTTTTGGCTGACGGGTCTACTGGCGTTTTTCATCTCTCCGGTAGCTGACAACCTGACAACAGCCCTGATCATGTGCGCCGTGGTGATGACGGTCGGAGGGGGGCAGCCTAAATTCATTGCACTGTCCTGCATCAATATTGTCGTTGCGGCAAACGCTGGGGGAGCCTTCAGTCCCTTCGGCGATATCACAACTCTGATGGTCTGGCAGAAAGGGATTATCGAATTCGGTGTTTTCCTGAAACTTTTTGTGCCGTCGGTTGTGAATTACCTGGTGCCGGCGCTCATCATGCAGTTCTTTGTTAGCCAGGACAAACCGGCCATGCTGGTTGACGATGGAGAAGGCTGCATCAAGCCGGGCGGTGTGGTGATTGTCGTGTTGTTTCTGCTGACCATTGTGACTGCAGTCAGTTTCCACAATGTCTTGCATCTTCCACCGGCGATCGGCATGCTGACAGGCTTAGCCTACCTTAAATTCTACGGGTTTATCCTGGTTAGGAAACATGACCGGATGGTGCGCTTTGAGGGCACCAGTTCTAAGAAACCTGATGGTGGCAACCGCTTCGATGTTTTCAGTCATATCGCAGACGCCGAATGGGATACCCTGTTTTTCTTTTACGGAGTGATCATGGCTGTCGGAGGGCTGGGTTTCATCGGTTACCTGGGCATGGCTTCGGAATTCATGTACGGAGAGATGGGCGCTACCACGGCCAACGTGCTGGTCGGGTTCATGTCCGCGATTGTGGACAATATCCCGGTCATGTACGCGGTTCTCACGATGCATCCCGAGATGTCGGAACTACAGTGGTTGCTGGTTACCCTGACCGCGGGGGTGGGCGGCAGTATGTTATCGATTGGTTCAGCGGCCGGGGTGGCCTTGATGGGTCAGGCGAGGGGGAAATATACATTCTTTTCTCACCTGAAATGGACTCCGGCGATCATGCTGGGCTATTTTGCCAGTATTTACACTCATCTGCTGATCAATGGCTAGATCGTCTGCCGGTTTCGGAGAACGGCTTCGAAACCGGCACCCCTGATTCATTTCTGGGGCTTGGTTGTCCTCCGTTCCGGGGATTCGAACCAGGATAGCTTCTGCCGGAGTTTGACCACGTTACCGACGATGATCAGAGTCGGGGCCTTGACCTTCGATTCCTTGACGATTCGTGGCAAGGTCTCGAGATCACCACAAATCACCCGCTGTCGATCCGTGGTTCCACGTTCAACGAGGGCGGCCGGAAGGCGGGGCGGTGCTCCGTGTTCGATCATCGCCGCGCATAGCTGGGGTAGCCCAACGAGCCCCATGTAGATAACCAGTGTCTGGTTGGGGATGATCAGCCGTTCCCAGTTGAGGTGGATTTTGCCGTCTTTGAGGTGGCCGGTCACGAATGCACAGGACTGGGCATGGTCGCGGTGGGTCAGCGGTATTCCAGCGTATGAGGAACAACCCGAGGCCGCCGTGATCCCCGGGATGACCTGGAATGAAATGCCCTGCTCCATCAGCGTCTCGATTTCTTCTCCGCCGCGGCCAAAAATGAACGGGTCGCCGCCTTTCAGCCGGACGACCTGTTTCCCTAGTGTCGCTAGCCGGGCCAGTAATTCGTTGATTCCTTCCTGTGGGATCGAATGGTCGCTGCGCTTTTTGCCGGCGTAGATTTTCTGTGCGTCTCGGCGCACGAGCTCCAGGATTTCGGGTGACACCAAGCGGTCGTAGACTACCACGTCGGCGAGTTGCATGATGCGCATGGCACGAAAGGTCAGCAGGTCGGGGTCACCGGGGCCTGCACCGACCAGATAAACTGTCCCCGGCACGGTTTTTCCGCAGCTTAGTTCGGCCAGTTTCTGGTGGAACAGTCTGCGGGCGTCCCTGTCGCGGCCAGCAAAGACCATTTCTGCAACCGGTCCGAGAAGGATTTTCTCCCAGAAATAACGGCGCTGAGTAGCCTCCGGTACCCGCTGTTTGACGATCCCCCGGAAATCGTCGGCAAAGGCGGCCAGTTTTCCGTAACTGGCAGGGATCATGCTTTCGATCCGTTCCCTGAGAAAGCGGGCCAGCACCGGCGAGGTGCCTCCGGTTGAAACCGCCGCGATCACGGGTGAGCGGTCCACAATCGCCGGAAAAATGAAGCTGCACAGGTCGGGGTCGTCCACCACGTTGACTGGGATATTGGACTCGTTCGCGGCATCGGCAACCTGGCGATTGACTACTCGATCGCTGGTCGCCGAGATGGCCATTGAATATCCGTTGACATCTTCAGCAACGAACCTGCGCCGGATTACGGTCACCTGTTCAGTCGTCGCCTGGCTTTCCAATTCGTGGCACAGATCAGGGGCGATGATTGTGATCTTGGCTCCAGCCCTTTTCAGCAAGCTGAACTTTCTCAGGGCAATATCGCCTCCACCCACGATCAGGCATTTCCGGTTCTTGATTTTCAGAAAGATGGGAAGGTAATTCATCTGCACTATCGCGGATCGAGGATGGAAATTAACGGGCTGCCTTGGGAAAGCAGGAAATTGGGCAATGGAAGGGGGTAGCTTGTTCCATGAACCCCTTTTAATTCTATTCATTTTTGATGATCATTTCGAACCGGTGCTTGGCATTGCTCCGGAGTTTTGAAAACTTGACGGGGAATATTGGGAACTATGCTATGCTTTGCGCCCCGTGGGGCCGTCCGGCTCATCTGTTCAGGTTGAAGATTCAAAACACCAGTAAAAATGCAAGAAATCAATCCGATTCTTCACAAGATCAACGATCTCAGGAGCCGTTGTCAGGCTCTTAGGGGGTATCTTTGACTTTGACAACAAGCAGGAGCGTCTGGAAGAGGTATTGCGCGAACTCGAAGACCCCAGGGTTTGGGAAGACCGTGAATTGGCCCAGGCACTCGGCCGTGAAAGGGGGCAACTGGAACAAATTGTAAATACGATCCTTGATACCGACGGTTCACTTGCGGATTCGGAAGAGTTGCTGGAAATGGCATCTGAGGAGGAGGATGAAGAAATCGTCGAGACCATTGTGCATGATCTAGAGAGCCTGGAATTGCGTGTCGCGGCAATTGAGTTTCGTAGAATGTTTTCCGGCCAGATGGATTCTAACAATGCTTTTGTGGACATCCAATCCGGTTCGGGAGGAACCGAAGCTCAGGATTGGGCCGATATGTTGTTGCGGATGTACCTACGCTGGGGCGAAAGGAAGGGTTTCAAGACTGAACTGATCGAGGTCTC
>JANXGZ010000326.1 GCA_024958995.1 Methylococcales bacterium
GTTCTCTGCCGGTCCTGCAATCCTTGTATGGGCACAGCAACAAAACGCATTCGGTGGGTTTCAATTAGTCATTGCGGTAACAACCACCTAAGCGTCTAGGCTTTAGAGTAAAAGTAAAGAGCCTCTCGGGTGTTGCCCGAGAGGCTCTTTCATGTCCGGGTCAGGAGAACTATCTCAGCCTGGCTACCCTCCCCAAGAAATCGGTCTCTCACCTCAACCCTCAAGATCTTTCCTGCCTGACGGTAAGGCCCGCCGAAATTTCTTTGCCGCTGGTTAGCATTGGGCTGTGAATGCAGCACCGGCGATTACACGGATCAAGAATCTTCGGTCCAAGTCATTATAGACTTGCCCCTCCTCAGGATCGCTCGGGTTCACTATTCCCATGAGTCTCCCGACTTCCATCCCCCGCAGTGCTATCGACAACAGGCTTATACAGCACAGGGATTGAAATCGAGTCTCGTGGTAAGATAAGCGCCCTTCGACAAGAACAATAACAAGCCGCTGAACAGCGGCCCGGATTAGGAGTCGGTGCGTGAATATCCTGCTTGTGTACCCCAAGATGCCTTATTCATTCTGGTCCATGGACCATCTAATGAAAATGTACGGCAAGCGGTACAGCTATCCACCTTTGGGTCTTTTGACCGTTGCGGCAATGTTGCCTACCGCGTGGGACAAAAAGCTGATCGACCTGAATATCGGGGACGAACTGACTGATTCTGACCTGCATGATGCGGATTACGTCATGGTCAGCGCCATGAACGTTCAGGAACCTTCTTGCCGCGAGATCTTTGCCCGCTGTGCCCGGACCGGGACCAAGGTCATCGCTGGCGGCCCCCTGTTCTCTCACGAATTCTCACGGTTCACGACCGTTGACCATTTCGTCCTTAACGAAGCCGAACTGACGCTTCCGAGGTTTCTCGACGATCTGGAAAAAGGCTGCGCCAAGCGCGTCTACGGTACACCGGACATGGCCAATGTCCACACAACTCCGATCCCCCTGTGGGAACTAGCCGATCTGAAAAAATACGCCTACGCGGTGGTACAGTATTCCAGAGGTTGCCCCTACATGTGCGACTTCTGCGATGTCACGGCACTGTTCGGGCGGAAACCCAGAACCAAAACGGCCGAGCAAATGATCGCCGAACTGGACGCATATGGCGATATCGACCAGTTCGGAATGGTTGTTTTCGCTGACGACCACCTGGCGGGAAACAAGAAGGTCCTCAAAAACGAGCTATTACCGGCCCTGATCAAGTGGCGGCAAAGAAAAAAGCTGGCCGTAACCTTCGCAACCCAGATCACGATCAATCTGGCCGACGACCCAGAACTCATGGACCTGATGCTGAAGGCCGGGTTTCAGAACCTCTTTATCGGCATCGAAACACCGGACGACGACGGACTCGAAGCCTGCAAGAAGTCGCAGAACCAAAAACGCGACATGATCGAGAACGTTAAGCTTCTGCACAGATCCGGGTTTGTGATTACCGCGGGATTCATCGTCGGCTTCGATACCGACAAGGAATCGATTTTTCAAAGGCAGGCCGACTTCATCCAGGAAAGCGGGATCGTCATCGCCGGTGTCAGTGTACTGAAAGCGCCTCCTGGAACCGAACTCTACACGCGAATGAAACGAGAAGGGCGCCTGATCGAGGAATTCAACTTTCACGAAAGTGAAACCAATATTATACCGATCATGGACCCTGATACTCTTCGTGACGGATACAATAGTCTTCTCCAAACCATCTATTCGCCGGAGAATATTTACCAACGAACACAGAATTTTCTCAACGATTACAAGAAAGACTCACTCTGCAATCCGGTTAAGATCACTGACATCAAACTCAGTGTACTGGCGCGTTATACAGCGATCATCGTCCGAATCGTCTATTACCTCGGCATCAAGGGAAAGCACCGCGGACAATTCTGGAGACTGATCGGCTGGGCCCTGAAGAATCAACCTGGCCTGGTTGATGCCGCCCTGGGTTTCGGTGTCTGGATCTACGATTTGGGCAAGATTTACGAAAATCATACGGCACTCGGCCATTACGATTCACATGTCGC
>JANXGZ010000252.1 GCA_024958995.1 Methylococcales bacterium
CGGAGCGTGAAGGCCGATGGTGGTGGGAAGATGCAAGCAAGAAAGAATGCGGACTCCACAGCAACAACCTTAAGAACTGAAAGAATCGCTTGCGGTATTCGAACTATTTCGCCGGAATTTCGTAATCCTCGAAAAGCCTGGCAGCCTCCTGCTTGTTCTTCAGATTCATTGCCCTGTTGATCAGTTTCTGACTCAGGTGGGGCGCAAACAGTTCCATGAAATCATACATGTATCCACGCAGGAACTTATCTCTACGAATACCGATATGAGTCAGGCTTTCACCGAACAAGTGGGCTGCATCAAGCGCAACCAGATCTTTGTCGGTTTCCTGGTCGTAAGCCATTTTGGCGATAATGCCTATGCCCAGTCCGGACCGAACATAGGTCTTGATAACATCCGCATCCACGGCCGTCAGTACCACCCGTGGTTCAAGGCCAGCGCTATCGAAGGCCTCATCGAGCCGGGAACGGCCGGTAAACCCGAAAACGTAGGTCACGATCGGGAATATGGCGATTTGCTCGAGACTGATCTTTTTCGTCTCTGCCAGAGGATGATCCCGCCTGACCAGCACACAACGGTTCCAGCGGTAACATGGTAGCACCACCAGGTTATCGTATAGTTCCAAGGCTTCTGTTGCGATGGCAATGTCCGCAACCCCCTTCGCGGCCAGATCGGATATCTGGTTGGGCGTTCCCTGGTGAATGGTCAGTGTGACTTGCGGATACTGCTGGATGAACGTTTCAACGATGGACGGCAGGGCATAACGAGCCTGCGTATGCGTTGTCGCAATCGAAAGTACGCCCTTTTTCGGATCACAGTATTCATCCGCAATCCCCCTAATCTGGTTGACCCTGTCTAGAATCTCGCCTGCCACCCGCAGGATCTCTTCGCCCGCCGGAGTGGCGCTAGTCAAATGTTTGCCATTCCTGGCAAAGATTGGCACACCCAGTTCCTCTTCGAGCAGCCTCATCTGTTTGCTGATCCCGGGCTGCGAGGTCAAAAGACTCTCGGCAGTCGCGGAAACGTTCAGGCCGTGCTGGGATACTTCCCAGATATAACGCAGTTGCTGTAGTTTCATATATTTCTGATGGTTCTATAAATAGAATTATATATACGTTTTCATTATATGCTGCCTACGATACACTTCAATGCTCAATTTTTTGTCCACGTACCGGCAGTTTTCACTTCATGGATTTGTTGAGTATTCTGACAGGCGGCCTTGTCGGCTTTGTCATCGGATTGACCGGAGTCGGCGGCGGATCACTAATGACCCCGATGCTGGTACTGGGTTTTGGAATCAGTCCTGCAATAGCCGTTGGAACCGATCTCCTTTACGCTGCCATCACCAAAGCCGGCGGTGTTGTCTTTCACCACCGACAGGGTACCGTCGACTGGAAAGTAGCCGGGCTCCTGGCTTCTGGCAGTATTCCGGCTTCGCTGTTAACGATTTCACTGCTTGGTAACATGAAGAATGCAGGTATCGATTTCGAGGCCATAATGATGGTAACGCTCAGCATCATGCTGATTCTGACATCATTCGTCGTGTTCATTCGAACACGCCTGCTCACCTATCTCCACGATTCCCTGTCCGGAAAGAATTCGCTTACGACCGTTCTTCTGGGTTACCGCTCTTGTCTCACGGTCCTATCGGGCCTGATGCTGGGCGTTGTCGTTTCTCTTTCATCGGTCGGGGCCGGCGCAATCGGTTCGGCGATTCTGTTTCTTCTTTACCCTAGAAAACCGGCGATCTCGATCGTCGGAACCGATCTGGCGCATGCCATTCCACTGACGGCTATAGCGGGATTCGGACACCTGCACATGGGGACGGTCGACCTAAATCTGCTGGGCGGCCTGCTGGTTGGCGGGATCCCCTCTATTTACCTGGGTAGTGTGATCGGTAAAAATATGCCGGACGGAATTCTTCGACCGCTGATCGGGATCCTGTTGCTGATCCTCGGCCTAGCCTTAGCTCTGACCCTGTAAAATAGCCCAAGCGGTTAACTGACGCAGAGCGGCCACGCTTCATTCCAATTGGAAAGGCAGATAGAATTAGAAATTGGTTTCGCCTCACGCGCCGCTACCACAAGAATTTAAGATATCACTACCATTACTAGGAAAAAATCATGACGTTTGTCGTAATCGAGAATTGTATCAAGTGTAAATTTACCGACTGTGTCGATGTCTGTCCTGTCGACTGTTTTCACGAAGGTCCGAATTTTCTCGTCATCGATCCTGAGGAATGCATCGACTGTACCCTCTGTGAACCGGAATGTCCTGCAGAAGCCATTTATTCCGAAGATGAAATTCCGGCAGGCCAGGAGCATTTCCTGGAACTCAACGCCGAACTCACACAATTATGGCCGGTCATCACCGAGGTCAAAACACCTCCAGATAATGCGGAGGAATGGAACGGAAAGGAAGGAAAGCTCAAACTTCTAGAACGATAGGCAATAAAAAAGCCGGGCAAGCCCGGCTTTTTTATTTACAAGTGCAAGCATCCTCGAACCGGCGTTATTCCTGTTCGATCAATTCATCGAGCGGCCGGTCAACAAGCTCCACATAGGCCATGGCAGCTGCGTCACCTACCCGCTGTCCGCACTTGAGGATTCTCAGGTAACCGCCCGGGCGCTCCTTGTATCTGGGCCCCAGTTCATTGAACAACTTGGTGACCATTGATCGATCCCGCAGACGTGCAAAGGCAAGTCTGCGCCGTGCGACAGAATCTTCTTTGGCCAGGGTGATCAGAGGTTCTGCAAAACCCCGAAGCTCTTTTGCTTTTGGCAGAGTCGTCTTGATGATCTCGTGCTGGAAAAGCGAAGTCGCCATGTTCTTGAAATCCGCCTTGCGGTGACTACTGTTTCGATTGAGCTGTCTGCCTGATTTACGATGACGCATTGTTCCGAAAGCCCTCAGTCAAATTTGATTAATGGTGTTTGTTATCCGTGGATCTGTTTTTCGGCCAGATTTTCCGGAGGCCAGTTTTCAAGCCTCATTCCGAGCGAAAGCCCTTTCGAAGCCAGAACGTCCTTGATCTCAGTCATCGACTTCCGACCCAAGTTGGGTGTCTTGAGAAGTTCAACTTCTGTCCTTTGAATCAGATCCCCAATATAGAGGATATTTTCCGCCTTAAGGCAGTTTGCAGAACGAACCGTTAGCTCCAGATCATCGACTGGGCGCAACAGGACCGGATCGAACTCCGGCACTTCTTGATCCTCCTCCGGCTCCTCTGCATTCTCGAGATCTACGAACACATTCAGGTGTTCATGAAGAATCCGTGCGGCATACCGTACGGATTCTTCCGGATCTACGGTTCCATTGGTTTCAAGCTCGATGATCAACCGGTCCAGATTGGTACTCTGCTCGACCCGGGCACTTTCCACACTGTAAGAAACCTTCTTGATCGGGTTAAAACTCGCATCCACGTACAAACCCCCAACCAGATGACTATCATCCTGGCCCTTCATCACCGTACTCGGCTGGTAACCCCGACCCTTCTCAATCTTGATGGACATTCTGAGGTCGCCCGACTCCGCCAGATGAACAATAACCATCTCCGGATTTAGGATTTCGACGTCGTGGCTAAGCTCGATATCTCCCGCGGTAACAATACCCGGGCCCTTCTTAGCCAGCGACAGCATAACCTCGTCCCTTCCGTGTAGGTTGACCGCCAGAGTTTTAAGGTTCAGAAGGATGTCGATTACGTCTTCTTGGACGCCTTCAATCGTCGAATACTCATGAACCACGCCCTCAATCTCGACCTGCGTAACAGCGCAGCCGGGGATGGATGACAGCAACACGCGTCTGAGCGCATTTCCAAGGGTATGTCCGAACCCCCGTTCCATTGGTTCAATTACGATCCTCGCATGATTATTCGTAATTGCCTGCACATCGACGACGCGCGGTTTCAACAGATTTGTAGATAGACTTAGCATC
>JANXGZ010000048.1 GCA_024958995.1 Methylococcales bacterium
GTTGAAGAAATAGGTCACATGAGCATATTTCTCGGTCTCGGCCAGTCGGAGTTGCTTGATCCCGTAGCGCGACAGGAATTCACCCAGGCAGTTCGGAATCCTTTCACGCGGGAAGGCGATAGGAAAATCGAATTCGTAGTGATAGGGGGTCAACGTCACCAGCTGGCCCAGGTCTGGAACACGCTCACGCTCGAAATCTGAAAAATCAGGGTTCGTTAGGGCACGGACGAACTGCCTTACCCGATCTGCCCTGAAATTCATGAACACGAGGACGTCACCATCCTCGACCCGAACCGGTTCTTCACCCTCAGAAACAATTGCGGTCGCCCGCACAAATTCATCCGATTCACCACGGTCGTAGGCCTGCAGCAAGGCTTCCTCGGCCGTTGCGCAATAGCGCTCGGCCTTGCCCTGTACAATCAGGTCGTAGGCTTTGCTAACCCTTTTCCATCGGGTATCGCGATCCATCGCGTAAAACCGCCCGATCAATGACCCGAACCGACCTTTGCCGACTTTTTCAAACACCGATTCCATTGCGACGATGGAACGTCGGGCACAGATGGGTAAGGTATCCCGACCATCTAGGAAAGCATGGACATAAACCTGGTCACATCCCCTGCTGACAGCAAGTTCGGTCAGAGCATGAATATGTTCTTCATGGCTGTGTACGCCTCCGGAGGACAACAGCCCGATGATGTGCACCGCCTTGCGTTTGGTAATCGCGAGATCAACAGCGTTGCAGAAAACGGGATTAGTGTGGAATCGGCCATTGTCCAAGTCAGCGTTGATCCTGGCATAGTCCTGGGGGAGCAGACGGCCGGCACCGAGGTGAAGGTGCCCAACTTCAGAATTGCCCATCTGGTGGATCGGCAACCCAACAACAGGACCCGAACAGCCCAGTTGAGTATGAGAACACCGCTCTAGTAGGGAGTCCCAGATCGGCGTATTGGCCATGGCAACCGCATTGTTCTCATCTGATTCGTTACAGCCGAAACCGTCGAGAATCAGCAAAACCGTGGATCCTATCGAACCCAGTTGCAACATCGAGTCTTCGCTCACTCCTACCTGTCCTGTCCATTCCAGCACATCGACATTCTGTTCCTGTCTGCGCTGAGCCGCCCAATGGCGCAGTTATATTCTATATCGTTTTCAGACAAAGGTCTTCAAGGAATTATTGTTTCTGCCATAAAAACTTGCCGTTTGGATGCAGCTTCCGAAAATGCAATACGCCACTGTCATCATGACCGCCATGTTGCACCCGTCAAAGACCCAGATTGCAAGCAAATGGGCCGCTTCAGAAGCCGTGAATCAGAAACAGAAACTGATCCCTCATCCGGCTTTTTCCAACAATAGTCGGATGAGGGCCAGACGCCGGCGCACCATTCGTGAACTTGGGCAATTCTTTATTGAGGCACGCCCTGATCCCCAAAATCATTTATAATCTGTCGCCTTAACATAAGGGTTTGCCTTTTTGCTACAGCCTTCAACCACAAAAACGGCAAACTTGCGATTCACAGAACCGTTTCTTGTTACTGATTCTGTAACCACCACCAAATTAAAGACGAGATTTTTTAATGGATCGAATGATTGAATTTGCCAGTAACCACTGGATTCTTTTCTCTGCACTTGGACTCATGATTTACCTGTTACTGCAGGACCTTTTTGAAACCCTTATGGGTAAGCATTCAACCGTTTCTGCTATTGGCGCGGTCGAACTGATGAACAAGGGTGAGGTCACGGTCATCGATGTCCGGGAAGTGTCCGAATTCATCAAGTCGCACATTGAAGATTCGGTCAACATGGCATCGACCAAACTCGACAAAAAGATCAATGAGCTGGACAAGTACAAGAATGATCTGGTCATCGTTACCTGTCAAACCGGAACCCGCTCTCCGGCAGCCTGTAGCAAACTGCTCAAGAACGGTTTCACCAATGTTCACATGCTCAAGGGGGGAATACAGGCGTGGGAAGATCTGAACCTGCCCATTCGCAAGTCAAAGCCCAAGCATCGAGCCTAGTCCAAGGGCACATCGACAGTTGTTTGATCTGATTTCTAGCTCACTTTAGACTAACCACTATGAAAAGCGTCCGACCGGCACCGCATCCACTCGACGAATCGCGCCATCGGGCACTTTGCCCGGGCTAAAGCATCTGAACCAAATGAACTGACATCGAACAAACTTCAACCACCTTCACATAACAAGAGCGTATGGCCGCCAAACAACCCGAAAACGAAAAACAATTTTCGATCCAGAAAATTCATCTTAAAGATGTCTCTCTGGAAGCCCCGAATTCTCCATCCATCTTCACCGAAAAGTGGGATCCCAAGGTGGAAGTAAACCTTTCAAGCAATGCCCAGCCCTTGCAGAACAACCTGTTCGAAGTCTCCCTGACAGCAACCATCACCGTCAAAATCCAGGACAAAACAGCTTACTTAGTTGAGGTCTGCCAGGCCGGGATCTTTTCCATCTCTGGCCTGAGCGAAAACGAAATGGGCCCGATGCTCGGAAGCTTCTGCCCCAACCTGCTGTTTCCTTACGCACGTGAAGCCGTATCCAATCTGGTCATCAAGGGCGGCTTTCCTCCGATGCACCTTGCGCCAGTCAACTTCGATGCGGTCTACGCACAGCACCTTGAACAAATGAAGGGAAAGCAAGCATCTCCAAACATCAGCATCAACTGACGGGAGTTACAACATGGCCTCGGTCTGTGTGCTAGGAGCGGGTTCATGGGGGACTGCCATGGCCATCCTCATTGCCCGCAATGGTCACCAGACCTGCTTGTGGGGAAGAAGCAGGGCACACATTGCCGACCTCGAGGCAAACCGCTGCAATACGCGCTACCTGCCCGGTATTGAGCTCCCGAAAAACCTCCAGTTCAGTTCAACCCTTGATGAATGCGTTCAGAGCCAGGACATTGTACTGGTGGCAGTACCGAGCCATGCGTTTCGAGGCACTCTGGAACAGATCCCGCCTCACCTGAACCAACAAACTAGGATTGCCTGGGCAACCAAGGGCCTCGACCCGAAAACCGGACAACTACTGCACGAGACGGTAAACCAGATCTTTTCGGGGCAAAGAGCGGTCGCGGTCGTATCAGGCCCGACCTTCGCAACCGAAGTAGCAAGGAACCTGCCCACGGCGATGACAATCGCGTCGCCCGATGGCCGCTTTGCTACCCAACTGTCGGAGATTCTCCACAACCAGCGATTCCGGGTATATACCAGCGACGATATCATCGGCGTGCAGCTCGGTGGAGCAGTCAAGAACGTGCTTGCCATTGCAACCGGCGCGGCTGATGGCCTCGGCTTTGGTGCCAATTCGAGAGCCGCCATCGTGACTCGGGGGCTGGCGGAATTGATGCGTCTTGGCACTGTCCTCGAGGCTCGACAGGAGACCCTGATGGGCCTTGCCGGATTGGGCGA
>JANXGZ010000104.1 GCA_024958995.1 Methylococcales bacterium
GGCCACCCAACTGAAACCAAAGGCTCGCATCCGGTTGCTTGACAAGCTTTTTGCCGTGGGTTCCAATCGCGGCACCATGAATAACCCACCCCTCTGGGGCAAACCATTTCAACTACCTCCCCGATCTGGTTCCAGGTCAGCAGCGAAGGAAATCGATCGATGAGCGCAACCTACCTTGCCGCCGGCGGACTGATCGCATTTATTGCGGGCTACATTCTGTACTCTGAATTCATCGCCCGCCGGGTCTATCGACTGGACCCCGAATACAGGACACCCGCCCATCGAATGCAGGACGGGATCGACTACGTCCCTACTAACCGCTTCGTTCTTTGGGGGCACCATTTTACCTCGGTCGCTGGAGCGGCACCGATCATCGGGCCCGCCGTTGCCATCATCTGGGGATGGGGTCCGGCCTTCGCCTGGGTCATCGTCGGCACCATATTCTTTGCCGGAGTCCACGACTTCGGGGCGATCTGGGCCAGCGTCCGACACGATGCACGCTCCATTGGCTCGTTTACTGGAGATCTCGTCGGCAAACGGGCACAGAAACTGCTCATGATCGTTATCTTTCTGCTCTTGTTGATGGTCAACGCAGTCTTCGCTGTAGCCATCGCCAAGAGTTTTATCAATACGCCCAGCAGCGTCCTACCAGCCTGGAGTGCTATCGTTGTGGCACTGATCCTCGGGCAACTGATTTACCGATATCGGGCGGGCCTGCTCTGGCCGTCGCTTGGCGGACTCGCTGCCCTGTATTTTTTCCTCTACCTGGGCCCTGCCTTCCCGGTATCACTACCGGATCATGTGTTGGGGCTGGTGCCGAACGCCCAGTGGATCATCATCATGTTCGCCTACGCCGCCATCGCCTCGATGCTGCCAGTCTGGATGTTGCTCCAGCCTCGCGACTACATCAACGGACTGCAGCTCTTCATCGGCCTCGGAATCCTTTACCTGTCTGTGTTCATCACCAACCCGGAGATCGTGGTACCGGCCTTCAATCAGGCCCCTCCCGAAGGAACACCACCACTCTTCCCTCTACTGTTCGTAACCATCGCCTGCGGCGCCATCTCCGGATTCCATTCCCTGGTCGGATCGGGAACGACGTCGAAGCAAATCAACCGGGAAACCGATGCCAGACTGGTAGGCTACGGCGGATCGATTGGGGAAGGACTGCTGGCGCTAGCCACCATCGTAGTCGTCACCTCGGGTTTTACTAGCCTGGACGAATGGAAAGCCGTGTACACCCGATTCGGTGATGGCGGCATTACGGCTTTCGTCAATGGCGGAGCGGCGATCGTTTCCAGCGGCATCGGACTGTCTCGGGAATTTTCCGCTACCCTGCTCGCGGTCATGGCCATTCTGTTTGCCGGAACGACCATGGATACCGGCGTTCGCCTGCAGCGCTATATCGTCCAGGAATGGGGTCAGGATTACGGTATTCCGGTTCTGACCAACCATGTTGTTGCAACTCTCATCGCCGTTGGCACCTGCATGATCCTGGCATTCGGTGCCGGGGGATCCAGCGGAACAGGCGGAATGACGATCTGGCCACTATTCGGAACCACTAACCAGTTACTGGCCGGACTCTGCCTCCTAGTGATCAGCCTTTACCTACTCAAACTCGGCCGGCCGTTCTGGTTTACACTACTACCGATGGCCTTCTTACTGATAACGACCATCCTAGCGCTTTTCCAGCAACTGGGGTCGCTGATCAACGAAGCGAAGTGGGTCCTGGTCGTGATGGATACCCTAATTCTTGGCGCCGCGATCATGATCGCCCTGGAAGCTATCAGTGCCTTTCTCCGAGAATACCGTAAGACCTGCCCGGGAAACGAGGCAAAATCTTGACAAAAAAACAATTCATCAGAAGGTTGCTTTCCCAAGCTCAGGACTTCGCATCCGAATTCTACGCCGCCCCGTACCGGGGAACGATGGCAAAAGCCGGACAGGACGAGGACGATATTCTAATGCTGTTCGTATTCGCGGAACTGATGGGTATACCGAACCCGGTTGCCTATCAAACACTGGAACTGCAGCCTCTGTTGATTGAACGGTTTCATAGCTGGCACCGGCGCATCGGAATGTCGCATTCGCCACTCGACCACATCCGCTGCTGTTGACCCTGCATGCTTGAACTGCTGAACCGGCAGTTCCTGTTCGTTGGCGGCAAGGGCGGGGTTGGAAAAACAACCACGGCCGCAGCCCTGGCCTTGATGGCGGTCGAGCAGAAACTGCAATGCCTACTGGTATCGACTGATCCAGCCCATTCGCTCGGTGATCTTTTCGGTCGAGAAATTGGCGATCGCGAGACCTCCCTCCTCCCGGGGTTGCACGCGGTTGAGATCGATCCCGATCTGACCGCCAAACGCTACATAGAATCGGTAAAATCAACCATGCGCGACCTGGTTCGGCCGGCTCTGTACCCGAGCATCGACCGCCATATGGAGATTTCCAGACAGGCCCCGGGTACCGCCGAATCAGCCATGCTGGACCGGATGACGGAGTTAATGACGGATGCGTCAAACCCCTATGATCTGGTGATCTTTGACACCGCACCCACGGGGCACACCCTGAGATTGCTCGGCCTACCCGGCATCATGTCCTCATGGACCGACGGATTACTGGCTCACCAGGAACGATCGGACCGCTTCGCAGGAATTGCCGAGCTCCTCGGGCAGGGAAGCCACTCAGGCAACAATTTAGCCTACCTATCCGACCCAGCTTCCCCGGCCCGGACGCGTGGGAACAAGCTCCGCAAGGTCCTGGAAGGCCGGCGCATCAAACTCGATAATGCCGGAAAAATTCTACGGGACGGGCAGCGCTGTGCTTTCGTCCTAGTTACGATCCCCGAGCGACTGGCCGTTCTCGAAAGCATGAAAACGCTAAAAAGCCTGGACGAATACAAAATGCGAATCGGTGCACTGGTCATCAATCAATTACTTCCCGCTGACCTCGGCAGTGAATTCATGCAAAGCCGACGCAAACAGCAACTGAAATACGTCGACCAGATCGAGCAGGGCTTCAAGTCAATCCGACGCTTTTACCTCCCTTTGCAGGCGGAGGATATTCACGGCATCGAGCGGCTCAGGTGGATTGGCAGGCATTTAATCACCTAAAGATCCGCTAGCTAGATCGCCTCCAGGGCGAACCAATACCGCCCACAGAACCAGCCATGAGTGGTCGCACGACCCAAAAGGCAGGCGATACACAAAGAATCCCCCCCCTCGCACTCAGGCCTGTGGCAAAGCAGACCGCCTGTTTCGAACGCTTTCGGCGTTCAGCCAGAATAGTTGAGAACCCCTCCGTGTCCGTGCTGCTCAATGTCCAGCATATAACGGGCTCCATCGACCCGGTATCCTCCGCTCACCGGATCGGCCGCGAGCAACAGTGGCGTATCCAGGTCTACCCATCTGAAGGCCCCAATACCAGCGGCAAAATGGGCCGCAAACCCCATCCCGATGCGCGTTTCCACCATCCCCCCGATCATCAGGTCGAGACCGGCAGAGCGTGCCACAGAAACAATGTCCATAGCCTGAACCACGCCACACTTGACCAATTTGATATTGATCACACCTGCCGCCCGCATCGCCGCAATACGCATTGCTTCAGCCGGGGAACAACATGATTCATCGGCCGCAACCGGAATTCCAGTGACCTCGCCGACCCTTCGCAGACCCTCTAGGTCGGCCTTGGGCACCGGTTGTTCAATCAGCACCGGTTTCATTTGGGCTTTTTCGAGTTGGGAAACCAAGGAAATCATTTCGTCAGCACTAAAACCGCAGTTCGCATCCAGCAACAGTTGGCATTCTGGAAATCCCCCGCGGATGGCCTTGAGATGTTCAAAATCGGTCACCGCATCCTGTCCGATCTTGACCTTGATGGTATCGAATCCACAGTTCCTATAGTGTCGGGCAAGATCATGGGCCTTAGCGGGAGAACAGATCGGAATCGTGATATCGGTTACCAGGCTGGATTCCGCACCCCCGAAAAACTGGAACAGCGGCATTTGCCAGTATCGGGCCAGAGAATCAAACAGCGCCATTTCAATTCCGGCACGAACCGATGGGAAAACAGGAAACAGATCGAACAGCAGGTCAGACAGGGGTCTCCAGGCTGCCGCCAATCGACCAACCAGCCGTTCTTCTGCCTCAGAGATGGCCGCCAGCGCCTGATCCTGTGTTTCATGTGTCAGTGGCGACAAGATCGAAACTTCGCCCCAACCTTCCACTCCTCCGTCCAGTTCCATTCTTACGGCCACGTTTCCAACGGTCTTCAGTTTCGACGAAGAGATGGTGAAATCTGCCAGCAAGGGAACGTTCAGCGGAACGGCTTCGACTCGGATAATTCGCGGAGATTCTTGCATCGGACTGTACAGGGTTAGTGTCGTTTCGATGATGCCCGGGGGCGAAAATACTGCAGTCAGGCATTGAACTCGAATCCTAAGTCACCTGAATTCACTGCAGATTTAGTCAAAAATAGTCGATCCGGTTGCCGCAGGACGATCACACGGAATGAGGATATTTACCCGTCAGCGAACCGACTGTCCAGAGTAAGCTATTTGCCGACACCGCAGAAGTTGAATATCATGATTTACCGCCACCCGGACTGCGCATGGGACAACCCAGGTCATCCTGCGGCAACAACCATCGGTCTCCCGACGAGGGGCTTTCCGAAACTATTTAAACGCTGCATTCCGAGACCATGGAAATGACCAACCCCCTGCTACAAGAACACCCACTTCCGCTTTTTTCGTCCATTCAGCCAGAACATGCCGAACCGGCCATGAGCGAGCTGATCGAATCCAATCTCCAATCGATCAAGCGCATGCTCGACGAAAACCATGCGTACACCTGGAACAACCTGATCGGTCCAATGGAAGACCTCGACGATCAGCTTAACAAAACCTGGTCACCCGTCAGCCACATGAATTCGGTGGTCAACGGCGAGGCATTGCGGGAAGCTTACAATGCATGCCTGCCGAAACTAAGCCAGTATTCAACCGAACTCGGCCAAAACCAGGCCCTTTACCAAGCGTACCAGCAAATCGCCGACAACAACGAATACGCATCCCTGAGCCGCGGCCAGAAAAAGATCATAGGAAACGCTCTGAGGGACTTTAAACTTTCCGGAGTAACACTGGAAGCGGATCAGAAATCGCGCTTCAGGGAAATCGCCGAACAACTGTCCCGCCTTTCCAGCAAGTTCGGAGAAAACGTCCTCGACGCAACGCAGGGCTGGACCAAGCTGATCGCGAATGAATCCGGTCTCAGAGGTCTCCCGAACTTCGCCCTGGACCTTGCACGTCAGACAGCTCAGTCCCGTGAAATGGATGGCTGGCTAGTTACGCTGGAAATCCCTTCGTATATGGCCGTAATGACCTTCGCTGAAGACCGTGATCTGCGCCATGAAGTCTACCAGGCCTTCGCCACCCGAGCCTCCGATCAGACGCCTGGCGAGGCAAAGTGGGACAATACCTCTATCATGGAGGACATACTGCGCCTTCGTCACGAAAAGGCACTTTTGCTCGGTTTTGCCAATTATGCCGAACTGTCATTGGCCACCAAGATGGCGCGGGCGCCGGAACAGGTTATCGGATTCCTCGAGGACCTTGCGCAACGGTCCTTGCCCGTAGCCCGAAAAGATCTCGAGGAACTGACCGAATTCGCGCAGCAGGAATACCAAATCGACACGCTCGAAGTGTGGGACATCCCGTACTACTCCGAGAAAATGCGCCAGCACCAGTTTTCGCTCTCTCAAGAAGAGGTGCGGTCCTACTTTCCGGCAACGCGGGTCGTTCCCGGCCTGTTTGCCGTAGTTGAACGCCTGTATGGACTACAGATCACCGAAGTCGAAGGCATCGACACCTGGCACCCCGATGTACGCTTCTTCGAAATTCGCGACCGTGACCAGGGTCTTAGGGGTAGCTTTTACCTGGACCTTTACGCCCGGCCAAACAAGCAAGGAGGCGCTTGGATGGACGAATGCGTGACCCGCAAGCAACGTCATGATGTTACTCAAGACCCGGTCGCCTACCTGACCTGCAACTTTACACCGCCAGTGGGAGATGATCCCGCGCTACTAACCCACGATGAAGTCACCACGCTGTTCCACGAGTTCGGCCATGGGCTGCATCACATGTTGACTCGGGTTGGGGAACTCGGTGTTTCCGGAATTAGGGGCGTCGAATGGGACGCCGTGGAACTGCCCAGCCAGTTCATGGAAAACTGGTGCTGGGAACGCGAAGCTCTGAACCTGGTATCGGGTCACTACCAAACCAATGAGCAACTGCCTGACGATCTATTCGAAAAGATGCTCACGGCGCGGAATTTCCAATCCGGGATGATGATGGTTAGGCAACTTGAGTTCTCACTGTTCGATTTCCTTATCCATTATCGCTATTCCTCGGAAACAGGAGGCCGTATCGCGGAAACGCTGGAGAAGGTCAGAAAACAGGTATCGGTCGTGATCCCTCCTGACTTCAGTCGCTTCCCGAATAGCTTCTCGCATATCTTCGCGGGCGGTTACGCGGCCGGCTACTACAGCTACAAGTGGGCTGAAGTTCTGTCAGCCGACGCCTTTTCTCTGTTTGAATCCAACGGCATTTTCGATCAGCAAACCGGGGAATCCTTCCTTACCAATATTCTAGAAAAAGGCGGCAGCGAAAACGCCATGGACCTTTTCGTCGCATTCCGCGGGCGTGAACCCCAGATTGATGCGCTGCTGCGCCATAACGGTATCGCGGGATGAAATACCACGACCTTAGGGATTTCATCGACCAACTGGAGGCAAAAGGCGAACTCAAGCGCACTACGATAGAGGTTGACCCCTGCCTTGAAGTCACGGAAATCTGTGACCGCACCTTACGCAGCGGAGGTCCGGCAATCCTGTTCGAAAACCCCAAGGGTTCCGATATACCCCTGCTCGGCAACCTTTTCGGGACACCGGAGCGGGTCGCGATGGGCATGGGCGAAGATTCGGTCGACGCGCTAAGGGAAATCGGCAAACTTCTGGCGCTCCTCAAGGAACCGGATCCACCGCGAGGAATGAAGGATGCCTGGAGCAAGTTGCCAATGTTCAAGCAGGTGATGAACATGGCCCCAAGGACTGTGAGCCGCGCACCCTGCCAAGAAGTCATCCTCAGGGGAAATGACATCGATCTCGGGCGGTACCCGATCCAGACCTGCTGGCCTGGCGACGCCGGGCCCCTGATCACCTGGGCGCTGGTTATCACCAGGGGCCCCCACAAGGAGCGGCAGAACATGGGCATCTACCGCCAACAGGTTATAGCCGAGAACCGGGTCATCATGCGCTGGCTGGCGCATCGGGGCGGAGCACTGGATTTTCGTGACTGGCAGATCGAACATCCAGGGGAACCCTTTCCGGTTGCGGTCGCACTGGGGGCGGACCCGGCGACCATCCTCGGCGCGGTGACTCCGGTCCCCGACTCACTCTCCGAATATGCCTTTGCCGGCCTGCTACGCGGCAGCCGAACCGAACTGGTCGATTGCAAAACGGTCGACCTACAGGCGCCTGCAAGCGCCGAAATTATTCTGGAAGGCTACCTGTATCCCGACGATACCGCTCCTGAAGGCCCCTTTGGAGACCATACCGGCTACTACAACGAGGTCGAATCATTTCCCGTTCTCACCATCGAATGCATCACCCAACGGGAAAAACCGATCTATCACAGCACCTATACCGGCCGACCACCGGATGAGCCGGCTGTACTCGGGGTCGCGCTCAACGAAGTCTTCATCCCGATTCTTCAGAAGCAGTTTCCGGAGATCATAGATTTTTACCTACCACCGGAAGGCTGTTCTTACAGGCTTGCGGTCATCAGCATGAAGAAACAGTACCCAGGGCATGCGAAACGGGTCATGTTCGGCACCTGGTCCTTTCTGCGCCAATTCATGTACACCAAGTTCGTGATCGTGACCGACGACGACATCGACGTACGAAACTGGAAGGACGTGATCTGGGCGATGACCACCCGGATGGATCCGGGCCGGGATACCACGATCCTCGAAAACACGCCAATCGATTATCTCGATTTCGCCTCTCCGGTTTCCGGCCTTGGCTCGAAGATCGGTTTCGACGCCACCAACAAGTGGCCCGGAGAAACCAATCGGGAATGGGGGTCGCCAATCACCATGACTGGCGAAGTCAAGGCCTCGGTCGACAGGATCTGGGATTCACTTGGCATCCTCTCCTAGGAATTCCACTATCCGGCACTCACGCATTGTCCATCCAAGCCTGGTGCCTGAAACACCCCGATCCGAGCATCCTGCCGGTTGTAGGTACTTCGACTTAGCTGTCGCGGTCGTCATGGCAAGTCACTGGCCATCGTTACCCGGACTGAAACTGGCGATTGCCTTAATTGTCCTGGTTCCAATTGCCGGCGTTCAGGCCGCCCCCGCACTGGTGACCGCGGAACCTGCGAGGCAACTGGCGCGGCTCACTGGCTACACCCGGGCACGCTCGGTACTCGACATCGCAACTGAAACCTCCGGAAAAGTGGAAACGGTTGACTCGGAGATGGGCCAGCCGATCGGCAACAATAACCGCTTCGCCTGTCTCGACCGAACCTTTATCGATCTGGATATTGAAATCAATCGGGCCGAGATCGCCAGAGCCCACACCCAAATCGAATACTATTCGAAACAGGTCGGACGCTATCGCGAACTCGTAAGCCAGGCCAGTTCTTCCGAGCAGAAACTGGATGAATACCAGCGCGACCTAGGCACAAGGCAGCAGCAACTCAGGATCCTTGAACTGCGTGACCGGACCCTGAACGAGCGCCGGGAGCGCTTCTGCATTTCGGCACCAGCGGGATGGATCGTGATGGAACGTTATATCGAGCCGGGTGAATGGGTCCGAATCGGCGATGCGGTCGCCCGGGTCGGGAACTT
>JANXGZ010000132.1 GCA_024958995.1 Methylococcales bacterium
ACCAACAAGGTTATATCCAAAATGACCACCTGAAAAATATAACCTTCCATTGGGGCCAAGATATGGGCCGTGCTGGTTTGCTCGACCATCAAATTCCATGGTGCCAAGTATCTTATCACGCTTATCAGCAACTCCATCATCATCCACATCTTCTAGCCTCCACAGATATGGAGCCGAAATTATATAGAGCGCCCCGTTGTGCCAGAGTCCTCCTTCCGGCATGGTCATCCGATCCGCGAAGATGGTGCTCTTATCAAAAACCCCATCCCCGTCAAGATCGACCAGTCGCCTTACGAAACGGGGCAATTCTCGCTCAATCGCTTGCCTGGTCGTCAAGTTGCGCCCATCACTTTCCGCCACGTAAAGGCGTCCACGATCATCAAGGCATGCCATCATCGGATACCCCACCATTGGTGGGGATGCCGCAAGCCGGACATCAAAACCGGGGATAGTTGTAAAGTTTGGCGGGGAAAAACTTTGATCAGCCAGTATCCCAGAAACTGTACCGAGAAAGGCAAAAATCATGCACGCAATCAACCGCAAAACCCGTTGCAGGACGAAGTCGATGTTCATGATGGATAAGACAGTTTTGTGAATTAGATATTTGCCCACACCTGACTGCCCTTGACCAATTTTGACTGTTGCCTATTTTTTGGGCTCTGGGCCTCGGGACTCGATTGGCGATGCTTCAATGAATTTCCCCTCTTTGTCAGTATTCAAAAATTTATCCAAACGCTCGCCACTTTCGGTACCGTCTTTGACGGTAGAACCAGATCGCTCCTGCTCGGTAAGAGAAACTAGGTCATTGGGATTTTTCACAATGAAAGGTGTCAGGAAAATGAGCAACTCGGTTTTTGTATCTTTCATCTCCTTGTGCCTGAACAGTGAACCGAGGATGGGGATATCGCCCAGAAGGGGCACCTTACGCACAGTCTCGACCTTATTGTCCTGCATGAGACCACCTATGATCACGGTTTTGCCATTGGGAGTGACCACCACCGTCTGGGCTGAGCGTGTGGCGAAAACCGGCAATTGAAGCCCTTCGGAAACCTCGATTTTATCAGCGGTTGTTTCGGAAATTTCGGGGAAAAGGGAGAGTTCAACCAAGCCATGCGGGGTGATGTACGGCGTAACGCGGAGACTGATGCCGATCGGTTCATACTCGTACTGGGGAATCTGGACGCCCGTTACGGAGTTAACATTGCCGGTTTGCATGAACGGCACCAGACTGCCGACGGAGATGAGCGCCTCACGATTGTTCCGTGTAAGGATCGACGGACGAGAAAGAATCTCAACCTTCCCCTCCTCGGCTAATGCATTCACCGAAACACTGACATCATCGTAGTTTAGTTGCATCAAGCCTCCTGACCCGCCAAGGTCGAATGCGGTTCCGGCCGTGAGCGCGTTCCCTTCTCCTCCACCGATCGAGCCACTGAAAACGGCATCGATACCTAAGTTACTATTGTCGTTATGAGTCAACTCGACGAAAGCAACCTTGATCAATACCTGGGATTTTGGCTTGTCTAATTCCTTGATCAGTTCACCAATCTGCAGGTTGGTTTCCTCGTCGGCGATGACGATTACCGATCGAGTCTCAACATCGAACTCGATAAGCGCATCGCCGAGCATGGTATTGTTGAAATACTGGCGCGAACCCGTTCCACCGGCACTGTTGCTGCCTGTTCGACTGGAGGAGCGTCCGGTAAATTGTGCCAAGGCATCCGGAAGCAGGCATCCTAATCCAAGTGCCAGGACAAGCAGCGGACCCGCGAGATGACGGAAAGTTTGATTACGGTTCATTGTGTGAATTCCCTGTTTAATAACGGTAAAAATGTTTCAGGCTTATCTACCCTATTGCCTCTGGCTACTGAAGCCACTGGAGCTCTGCGGGTCTGATACTCTCCTGTTATCCAGCGGATTTTGCTGGTTACTGCTGTTACGGTTTCTGGTGGAATTGAAATTACCGTTCTGCTGCTCGAACATGTTGCGGAGGATTTCAGACACTCCCTCAACGTCCGCATTTTGCAGGGAATAGGTGTACACCTTCTGTTGCTTGGCTTTGTTGCCATCAAGCCGCTCAACCATTAGTGCGATCTGGGTCATCAACTCAGCGGTGGCGCTGACGATGACCGAGTTGGTTCGGGGATCAGCCACGGCCACCACTTTTTTTTGCTGGAGCATCCTTTCACTTGAATTTCCGCTACTGCTACTCCGAGACCTGCTGGAACTGGAACTGGAACGCCCCCAGGAGCCAAAACGGTATCCTCCACGAGAATTCTCAATTTCGTCCTTGTCCGAAAAGAGGTTGGTGAGTACATCCGCCATTTCGTAGGCATCGGCATTCTGCAATTTGAATACCTGAATTTCAGTGACATCCTCGATGGTTCGATCCATCTCCTTGACCAATTGTTCTATGGTGGGGATAACATCGCTTGGGGCACTGACCACGAGGGAGTTTGTTCTTTCTTCCGAGATGGCGACCACCCGAGACGCCGCTGCCAGCGCGGCGCTGCTACCGCTGCCGCCACTCCGGGAGGAACGGCTACTACCTCCACGGCTACTACTGCTGCTGCTTCCCCCGCCAAAGCGCGCCCGCATCATCTCGGCGATGCCGGAACTGCTACTCCTCGAGGATCTGCTCGACCCGGATGAGCTGCTCTGAAACAACCCCTTGACAACGTCGGCCAGTTGCTTCGCATCGGCATAGACAAGTGGAAAAACCCTGATTTCAGAAATGCTGGAGATGGAAGTATCCAGTGCACTGACAATTTCAGCTATCCGGTGAATATTTGTCTGGGTATCGGTCAGGATGATTGCGTTGCTGCCATTATTCGCGGAGATGGTGGCATATTCCGGCAGTAACTCGCTGATGTTTTCGATCAGTTCTCCTGCATTGCCGAATCGAATCGGGATGATCTGTGTGACCATCACGTCCTTCTTGGGGATATCCGCCGGATTTGATCCTGACTTTACCGGAATGTCTTCAATCTGGGCCTTGTCTTTTTCGACAATCTTCAGGATGCGTCCACGGCGAATGGCGGTGTACCCCTTTTCATTCAGGATTGTGTCCAGAAGATCGACTGCTTCCTCGCGATTCAAAGGTTGCTTGGAGAGAATTGTGACGTCGCCGCGCACTTTAGTGTCTCCGAGGATGATGAACCCGGCAGCTTCACTCATGTACTCCAATACAGATTGAAGTGGCACATCCTGAAAATTCAGCATGAGTTGCGGATCCTCAGCGATTGCTGAAGTACTAGGTTTGCCTGTTTGCGGATCGGCCGGGATGTTGTTTTCCCGCTCTTGCGCAAACAGGGTGATGGCACCCATCAGGGCAAGTGACATGATCCACTTTAATCCCATTGGGCTTGTTCGGTTTATCGTGTTGGTTTTCATTATGTGTAAAGTATTTTTATTCCCCGACCTCTTGCCGGCGACGCTCCATCATCTTGCGAAGAAGTTCCGCCGCGGAATCCTCTGAGCCGTCCGATTCGTCCTCTTTATCTTCAGAGTCTTTTGCTGAATCCTTATTTTCATCACTGCGAGTTGTTCCTCGGCTCGAATACTCACTCCGTGACGAACTGCTCTTTGAGGCCGTGCGTACTCGCTCGCTGGATTCTTTCCAGGCACCACCATCCACGCGCCTCAAGCTGGTTCCAATATTCACGCTAAAGGTGGCTTCGCCTTCTGCAAACGAGACTGCTTTATCACTTAGGGAAATCAGCTTCAGGTTATCGATCTGATCATTCAGCTTGAATGCCCCACTATATTCCGATGAGGAACCGGACAAGACAGCAATTTGCCGGTCAGCGTAGGCCATAAGACCAATAACGGTGAAAGCATCTATTGGAGGTTCCGGCTTGGGATCTTGGCGTTTTCCGGGTGAGCGATAAGGCTTCCTGTTTGGGTCAAATATATTGTTGATATGCAGAATGCGAAAATCTTGGAGTGAACCTGGTACCGGCTTTGTTACCTCACTTTTCTCCTCCTCTAATTCTGCAGATTCAGCTGTTTCAGAGGACTTGGCAGCTGTTTCAGAAGACTTGGCAGATGTTTCAGAAGACTTGGCAGATGTTTCAGAAGACTTGGCAGCT
>JANXGZ010000145.1 GCA_024958995.1 Methylococcales bacterium
TGCCCGCAAGTATCCGGATACTCTGGGCGCGCAGGGTGCCGGATGAATTTCATGCGCGTTCTAGTGCAATTGCTCGTTACTATCATTACGTCATCCTGAATCGTCCAACGCGGTCGGCTCATTTCAATGATCTGGTGACCTGGTGTTACAAGCCACTGGATGTGCAGCGTATGAGCGAGGCGTCGCGTTGCCTGATTGGGGACCATGACTTTTCTTCGTTTAGAGCGAAGTCCTGCCAGTCGAGAAGTCCTTGCCGACGGCTTTATCAGATCGCTGTTCGAAAAGCCGATGACCGAGTTCTTGTCGACGTGGTGGGAAATGCTTTTTTGCATCACATGATTCGCAATATCGTCGGTGTATTAATGGAAATCGGGACGGGAAAGAAAACGGTAGCCTGGAGCAAAGAGGTATTGATGGCTCGTGACAGGAAGGCTGGCGGGATAACCGCAGCGCCGGAGGGGCTTTACCTGGCTGGGATTTATTACCCTGAAATTTTCGCAATACCCAAGCACCCGATATTCGATATCCTACCCTCGGGTGTAAAGAGATTTGAAGGACAAAAAGATGAACGTTGCTAACTATTGCCCCAGGATCCGAGTTAAAATATGCGGTTTTACTCGTAAGAGTGACGTAGTCAATGCTGCGCTACTCGGAGTGGATGCAATCGGTTTGGTGTTTTATCCTCCCAGTTCCCGATGCGTATCGCCTGATACAGCAGCAGACATTGTCAGAGCGTTGCCGCCCTTTGTAACCGTAGTGGCCCTGTTTGTTGATGAGGAGTCGGAAACCATTCGGGATATCCTTCATCAGGTCCCGGTTGACCTTCTCCAGTTCCACGGAGATGAATCCCCGGAGTTATGTGGTTCCTTCCGGGTTCCCTATATCAAGGCCGTGAGGATGAATAGCGAGGTTGATATCGGAGAAATCGAAAAGCGATACTCTGATGCCCGTGGCTTGTTGCTGGATGCCTACCATCCGGATCAGAAAGGCGGTACGGGATTGCAGTTTGACTGGGGTCTTATTCCCCGGAAATCCTGCATGCCGGTGGTTCTCGCGGGTGGGTTGAATCCTGACAATGTACAAGATGCCCTCGACAGGGTGAGGCCGTTCGCTGTCGACGTGAGCAGTGGGGTCGAGTCCGGTAAGGGACTCAAAGACATGAATAAAGTGGCTGCATTCCTCAGAGAAGTGCAGGAATTCGATGGCAGAGTAGACAAGCTAGAGAGAACATGAAATTTGATTTCCCAGATCAGCGAGGACACTTTGGACCCTACGGTGGTATTTTTGTCGCCGAGACATTAATCCCACCGATCCAGGAATTAACAGAAGCGTACCATCGCTACATGGCTGACTCCGGGTTCATGGCAGAACTCGACGCCGATCTTCAGCATTACGTTGGAAGGCCTTCACCGGTCTATCACGCGGAACGCTGGAGTCGTGAACTCGGTGGGGCACAGATTTTTCTGAAGAGAGAAGACCTTAATCATACCGGTGCGCACAAGATCAATAACACCATTGGTCAGGCTTTACTGGCGAAACGGCTTGGAAAACCGCGGGTGATTGCTGAAACGGGTGCCGGTCAGCATGGCGTGGCAACGGCAACGGTTGCCGCCCGAATGGGACTTGAGTGCGTTGTGTACATGGGTGCCAAGGATATCCAGCGCCAGGCGCTGAATGTTTACCGCATGAAACTGCTGGGTGCCACCGTCGTTTCTGTCGAAGCCGGTTCCATGACTCTCAAGGATGCATTGAATGAAGCATTACGAGACTGGGTGACCAATGTCGACAATACCTTCTACATTATCGGGACAGTAGCCGGGCCTCACCCTTACCCGGTCATGGTCCGCGATTTTCAGGCGGTCATTGGACGCGAAGCCCGTCAGCAGATGTTTGATATGACCGGACAACTGCCGGATGTCCTGGTCGCTTGCATTGGTGGGGGATCCAACGCCATCGGTCTGTTTCACCCCTTCCTGGAAGATGCCTCGGTAAAAATAATTGGCGTTGAAGCAGCCGGAGAAGGAATTGGAACAGGACGCCATTCAGCAGCCCTGTGTGCAGGAAAACCGGGTGTTTTGCATGGCAACAGGACCTACCTGATTTCTGACGATGATGGAGGAATCATCGAGACGCATTCCATTTCGGCAGGCCTTGATTACCCGGGAGTAGGCCCCGAGCATGCTTGGCTCAAGGATATTGGCCGGGCCGAATACGTCACCGTGACCGACGAGGAGGC
>JANXGZ010000135.1 GCA_024958995.1 Methylococcales bacterium
TGGAAACCATGGTCGGCCGACAGGTTTCGGTAAAGCGCCGACCATGAGAAAATTGGCCTTGTTGCTCGCGCTTCTTCTGCCAGTGGGTATCTTGGGCTTCGCCGACTTCGGCGGTCAGCCTGTCGTTGCGCGCATGGCAGCGGTTGCGGTATTGATGGCGGTTCTGTGGATCACCGAAGCCGTACCTCTCGCGGCTACCGCCCTTTTACCCCTGGCATTGTTCCCACTGCTTGGCATCTCTTCAACGAAGTCCGTGGCTAGCCAGTACATGAATTCCGTGGTTTTCCTCCTGATCGGTGGCTTCATGATTGCCTTGGCCATGGAACGCTGGGGTTTACACAGGAGGATCGCATTGAATGTGCTGGCCCTGGTCGGAAACCAGCCCACCCGACTGATGGCGGGCTTTATGGTTGCGACCAGCGGCATGTCCATGTGGATTTCGAATACGGCAACGACTCTCATGATGTTGCCGATCGCACTGGCCATCATTGAACGATTCGATTCGGGACTACCATCTGAACAGAAAAAAAGGTTTTCGGTCGGCCTGCTGTTGGCGATCGCTTACGCGGCATCGATCGGGGGCATGATGACGCCGATTGGTACCGCTCCGAACATGGTTTTCCTGCAGCTTTTCGAAGCGACGAGTGAAACGGGTGCTTCGATCGGATTTGCCCAGTGGATGATGATGACGGTTCCGGTCGGGGTCAGCATGCTCGTTCTAATGGGAGTCTACATGGGTTGGAAATTCTTCCATGGCCTCTCGGTTCCGGACTCCGTGCAGCAGATGATCCTTGAAGAAAGGAACCGGCTGGGCGCGATGACTTTCGAAGAAAAGGTTGTCGCGACCGTATTCGCAATAACGGTAACCCTGTGGATAACACGAAAAGGGTTGGACTTCGGTTCGGTGTTGATCCCGGGTTGGCAACAGATGCTGGAGAACGGACCGATGCTTGACGATGCCGCGGTAGTGATCTTGATGTCTTTCCTGCTGTTTTTGATACCGGGACGATCCGGCAACGGCAAGAAGACCGGTATCCTGGATTCGGGGGTTTTTCTAAGATTGCCGTGGTCGGTAGTGATCCTTTTTGGTGGCGGATTCGCCCTGGCTTCGGGTTTTGTCGAAAGTGGTCTATCGGCCCATATTGCTTCGCAGCTTGCCTCGCTGGAAAAGGTCGGCATTACCTCGACCATCGGTTTGATTTGCACGGTCATGACATTCCTTACCGAACTGACATCGAATACGGCGACCACTCAACTGGTCTTGCCGATACTGGATGCAACCGCCGATGCGATGCAGGTGTCGGCAGTCTGGCTGATGCTTCCGGCGACCCTATCTGCATCCTGTGCTTTCATGCTTCCTGTAGCCACACCGCCCAATGCGATCATTTTTGGCAGTGGGAAACTACGTGTAATCGACATGGTCAAGTGTGGTTTCATTCTTAATCTAATCGGCATCGTTGTGATCGTGGTTGTCAGCCGTTTCCTGATTCCCCATTTGATCGTTGCCGGGTAGAAAAACTTGAATTCCGGGGTTGAACTTCCGCATTAGCCCGGATCTGCAATCCGTTTTTATTCTGCGATGCTTTGAACGCAGAGCCAGGGGGCCTGTTTTGTCGTTAGCTTGCGGCGTTGCTTTGTGCAGCGTTGCACCAGACTAAAGGGAAACTCTTGTCAGGGCCGGGAAAGGGAGTGATTATGATGGGAACGTTGATTAAGCTAATTTTCAAGGTCAGCTTCGGTGGACTGTATTTTTAAGGAGCCATTATGAGCGTTGAGAAAAGCGTGCTTGAGCGATATTCGAAGGGTGCGGAGTCGGTCCAGTCATCTCTTTGTTGTCCAGTTGACTATGATAGTGAACTGATGAGCATCCTGCCACAGGAAGTGATCGAAAAAGATTACGGCTGCGGCGATCCTTCGCGTTATGTTCAGGAGGGTGACGTGGTTTTGGATCTGGGTTCCGGTTCAGGAAAGATCTGTTACATCGCGGCTCAATTGGTTGGCGATCAGGGTGCAGTGATTGGAGTGGACATGAACGATGATATGCTGTTGCTTGCCCGCAGTTATCAATCTGAAATGGCCAGCCGGATCGGCTCTGACCGCGTTTCATTCCGCAAGGCGCATATCCAGGATCTCAAATTGGACCTCGAAGTCGTGGACCGGTATCTGACAGATCATCCAGTGATCAGTTCGTCAGACCTTTCCAGATTCGACACATGGAAATCCGAACAGAGAAACAGGACTCCGCTTGTTGCGGATTCCTCGGTTGACCTGGTTGTGTCGAACTGCGTTCTGAACCTTGTCGAGGAATGTGATAAGCGGATCCTGCTGGAAGAAATTTTCCGCGTTGTTCGGCCCGGCGGTCGGGTGGCCATTTCGGATATTGTCAGTGATGAATCGGTCCCTCAGAGCTTGAAAGCAGATCCGGTCCTGTGGAGCGGTTGTATTTCCGGAGCACTTCAAGAGGAATCCTTTATCAATGCTTTTGCAGAGGTTGGATTTCAGGGAGTGTCTCTGGCCAAATGGGATGACAAGCCATGGCAGACGGTAGGGGGAATCGAGTTTCGTTCGGTTACGGTAACGGCTTACAAGGGCAAAGGAGCCGAGTGCATTGATCGCGGACACGCTGTCATCTACCGGGGACCTTTTTCACGGGTCAATGATGACGATGGGCATTACTACCCGCGGGGACAAAGGATTGCTGTTTGTGAACGTACCTTTGAGGCTCTGCTGGATCGGTACCCTGAAAATTTTATCGGTATAAGGCCAAACGGTGAGGTTGAGCCAAAAATATGGTGCGCGCCTGCGGGTACCATACGTCCGGCTAGCGAAACCAGAGATGGCGAATTTCGTTCCAGGGAATCGTCCGGAGGTTGTTGTTAGGAATCCTTGGTTTTCCATCTTATCGGGGAAGGTGGGCCGGCTTGGCTACGGATTTGTGCAGGCCGATGTCGCTGTTGACCGTTACACGTGTGTACTTTGCGGGAATCTTTTATAGAGGGGTGCTGGGTTGTCTTCATGGCTGTTTCCTGATGCCCGCCTGATAGTTTTTGCCAAAGCGCCGCGGCCGGGCCAAGTCAAGACCCGGCTGCTGTCTGCGCTCAATTCTCGCCAGGCCGCGGAACTGCAACGTCATTTGATTTTGAGAACCTTGGCGATGGTTCATTCAAAGTCCATTTGCCCGGTTCAGCTCTGGTGTACGCCCGACTGTATTCACCCTGTATTCACTGACGCACGGGATATTTACGGGCTTAGCCTTCATGACCAGTGCGGACACGACCTGGGTGACCGAATGCACTACGCAATTTCTGCCTGCCTGGAACAGGCTCACCCAGTGCTATTGATGGGTTGTGACTGTGTCTCGCTGACCTGCAGGGATCTGGTCGAATGCCTTGAAGCCCTGAATAACGGTCATCAACTAGCGTTGGGGCCTGCCGAAGACGGAGGCTATGTTCTGATCGGGATGAGTCGGGCTCATGCGGATCTCTTCTTCGACATGCAATGGGGAACGAACGCCGTGCTGGAGGAAACCCGTTGCCGGGCCAGGCAGCTTGGGCTTCACTGTTTTGAAACAATCGAGCAGTGGGATATTGACAGACCTGCTGATCTGCATCGACTTCTATCGTATGGCAACAGGCGAAGCGAAATAGAGGCGATCCTGAACGTTGACGAACAGGATATTCCCTATTAGCAAGGATCAGAATTACCGACCAAGGATGGTTGTGTTTTGATGTATTGAGGTATATGCCGGTTGCTGTTTTGTCAACCAAGCATGTTTCATGCATAGGACATTTAACCCCTGCCGGCTTTCCTCGGTTGAAGCTGGTCTTCCGGAAGCAGGATATTCAGTTCGAGGATTTCATGTCGGTCATCCTGTTCCACGTTTATGGTGATGGCATTCTGGTCGACATTGACATATTTCTGTACCACTTCCAGCAATTCTTTCTGCATCATGGGCAGGTAGGACGGTTTGCTGCGTTCGGCGCGTTCATGGGCTACAAGGATTTGCAGGCGTTCCTTGGCAATCGCGGCACTGTTGCGCCGGGAAACTCTAAAATAATCCAGTAGACTCATCGTCTAGCCTCCAAATAAACGTCCAAACAGACTTTTTTTCTTGAGTTCGATAAAACGTTGTGGCAGATCGTCACCGAGATAACGTGAAACCACGTCGAGATAAGCCTGGCCGGCATCGCTGGACTGATCCATAATGATCGGGGTTCCAGCGTTCGATGCGTTGAGTACTGATTGAGATTCAGGAATGACGCCAAGCAGATTCGTTGACAGAATTTCCTGTACGTCGTCCACGCTCAGCATATCACCGTTGTGAACTCGTTCTGGTGAATAGCGGCTCAACAGCAGGTATTCTCTGATCGGCTCATCGTTTTTCTCTGCCCGCCTGGACTTGCTTGCCAGGATGCCCAGCATCCGGTCCGAATCCCTGACCGATGATATTTCCGGGTTGGTTACGACAATGGCGTCATCGGCGTAATACATGGC
>JANXGZ010000196.1 GCA_024958995.1 Methylococcales bacterium
AGGGTGCGGTGTCTTGGGCAGAAATTCGGTACTGTGGGCGCCTTCCAGTCCAGCCACGTTGCGCGCGAAATCGATCACGGCCACCTGCATACCAAGGCAGATTCCCAGGTAGGGCACCTTGTTTTCTCGGGCCAAGCGGGCCGCGGAAATCTTGCCTTCAATACCTCGCTGGCCAAAGCCGCCAGGAACCAACACCGCATCCACTCCACCAAGGATGTCAGTTCCATGTTCCTCCAAATCCTCTGAATCCACGTATTCAACATTGACCTTCGTACGGGCATGGATGCCTGCGTGAATCAGCGCTTCGGTTAATGATTTATAGGCATCCGAATGATTCACGTATTTGCCCACCATCGCCACGGTCACTTCCCGTTCCGACTCCTCAAGGGCACGCACCACCGCTTTCCATTCGAAAAGATCAGCCGGCGGGACATCCAATCTCAGCTGGTTAACGACGATCTCGTCCAGCCCCTGTTCGTGCAGTAGCAGGGGAATCCGGTAAATCGAATCAGCATCGACGGCCGAAATTACCGCCGATTCCTTGACGTTGGTAAACAGAGCAATCTTCTGACGAGAGGACTGCGGAATCGGTTTTTCCGAGCGGCAAATCAGGATATCCGGCTGGATCCCGATGGTTCTGAGTTCTTTGACCGAATGCTGTGTTGGCTTGGTCTTGATTTCACCAGCACTGGATATGTAGGGAACCAGTGTCAAATGGATAAAAAGCGACTTGTCTTCCCCAAGTTCGATTCGCATCTGCCGGATCGCTTCGAGAAAAGGCAAAGACTCGATATCACCGACCGTCCCACCAATTTCGATCAAGGCCAGGTCCGCATCATCCGCACTCTCACGGATAACATTCTGGATTTCGTCGGTGATGTGAGGAATGACCTGGATAGTCTGGCCGAGATAATCCCCCTTGCGTTCCTTTCTCAGCACGGTTTCGTAGATCTGGCCGGTCGTATGGCTGTTCCGCTTGAACATCGTCGTGCGGACAAAGCGTTCATAATGACCCAGATCTAGATCGGTTTCCGCGCCGTCTTCGGTAACGAAAACCTCTCCGTGCTGGAACGGGCTCATCGTGCCCGGATCAACGTTGATATAAGGGTCGAGCTTGGTCAGGGTGACCTTGATGCCACGCGCTTCAAGGATAGCCGCAAGCGAAGACGCCGCGATCCCTTTTCCAAGCGACGACACCACACCACCGGTAATGAAAATGAACTTGGTCATATGAGATTCAAACCCGCTAATGCAGGAAACCCAGGTTAACAGGCCTCCAATTCAGTAAAACCAAACGACCGTGCATTTTACCGTGATCGGTATTTCAATTCCCAGTCTATTCGCATTTAGCCAACTCATTTCCCGATGACAAGTGGGATCAAAAGCGATAGATCGATGTTGTTCCGAAGAGAAACCCTAGCAGGGAGGGTCTACGATGATCAGGAACTGACCCTGACCTCCAGGCCCAAAGCCTCGATTTCATTCGAAAACTCCTGCATCCATTCAGGATCTGCTGCAGTCAATTGGGAACTTTCCGGTTGCTGCGAAGGCCGTGCAAGAGTGTAAAGTAGGACTCCTTTCAAAAAATTATCCGCTTGTTTGGCGCCGCGAAGAAAATCCAGATACGCCTGCCGCTCATGGGATGACATGATTTCCCCCTTGAATCCAAATACGCAGGTTTGCACCCAGGTCCGGCACACGCCTGAACTGATCCGCAGGTTTTCACGAATCCGGGCTACCGATATAGCGGCGTTGTTGATTCGGCTTAATCCTTCATCCGTGACACAGTCAAGCTTGAACCAGATTTCACCCCCCAGCCGCGCTAAACGCATCAACCCCTGCCGGACCGGTTGCTGGTGGATAAGGCTACCATTAGAAATCAGCACCAGATTCAGACGCGGCATCGAATCATAACCCGCCATCACCGAACCGATCAGATCGATAATTTCCGCAAAACCCCGGGCACTGGTCGGCTCTCCGTTTCCGGAAATGGCAATATCGCGCAAGTACCGGTACTGTGGATCCACGCCATAACGCTCGAAAAAGTCCGACTTCAGAACATCCTCGAGGAAACACTTCAACTCGTCTTCCAGAACTTTTCGGTCAATATCCGGAGCACTTCCTCGCTTCAGTTCCGGAACCTGGCAATACACACACCTCCAGTTGCAGGCATTGTTCGGATTCAGGTTGATTCCAATTGAAACTCCCCCTGCGCGCCGGGAAACGACGGGGTAGACGTATCGAAGTCCCCCACTGTCTCGACTGTGGTCCCGGGTATGCAACCTCTTTTTTTCACTCATGGCGTTGAATTCGGCATTGTTAAATGTCCGAGCAGACAGCATTTTATGTGGCTACCTCCTCCATGGTATTCTATGCGGTTCATTTTCAACAATTACAGCTGTTTCCGAAAAAGATTAAGCCCTTAACACAAATGCAAATGCGTATTTGTCGAGTACAGAGGAAACAGTCTCAGCAGTTATTATCAGGAGACAAGATTCATGAGCGAACGTATAGTTATGCGCACCGGTGAAGCCTTGGTTGCCGGCGGCCCTCCAGGCACCGCGGCCGAACCAGAGGTCATCATCGGTGAGCTGGATGGCCCGGTTGGGACCGCCTTGGCCACATTGACGGGAGACCAGGCAAAAGGCCATTCCAAGGTTTTTGCGATACTGAACACCGACATCCAGGTGCGCCCTGTGACTTTGATGGTCAGCAAGGTCACAGTAAACAATAATCGGTATACCAACATTCTCATGGGCACTGTACAGGCCGCAATTGCCAACGGTGTCCTGGATGCCGTTCGTGAAGGCTACATTCCGAAAGAAAAGGCCAACGACCTTGGAATCATTGTGTCCGTCTGGTTGAATCCAAGCGTGATCAAAGATGACAACCTAGATCACAAGATCCTTTTTGAAATTCACCGGAAGGCAATGAAAGAATCGATCCGAAAAGCCATGGGAAACCAGCCTGATATTGACTGGTTACTGGAAAACCAGGACCAGATCACACACAAGTACTACCAGATGGGTCTGGACGGAAAAATCTAGAACCGCTGTTCTAGCAGTCATGGCCGAGCGTGTCTCGAGAGAATGCGGGGCACGCTTTTTGTCTGCCGATGACTAACCGAATACGGTCTCAGCTAGTTAGCCGCCCGCCATCGAAGATTCGTCAGCCGATCTTGACCAGAAGTTCTCCCCGTCCGGAACTGGACATATCGCCACCCCATCGGTGAACACGATTGAATACGGCGACCGGATCGGAAAACTTGCTTTCAAATCCACGGATAGAAGCAAAAAACAGAGAAAGAAAGGTCAGTGTGTGAGCCCCACAATCGTTGAAAGTTGGTGGAATATCGGGGCGGTTCCATAACAGAAGCGTGCCCCGTTTCATCCCGTAACCGAGATAACGGCCGGTATTACCCATCACCGCAATAGTCCCTGCCGTCATCCTGCTGCCACAGTAGTCATCGGCATTGCCTTCCACCAGGATGGTTCCCCGGCGCATCTTGTCACCTGCACGTTGGCCAACATTCCCTTTCACAAGAACGACCCCGCCCTTCATGCCCTGTAGATTGCCAGGCAGTGGGCCGCCCAGAAAGTCGCCAGTGTTGCCCTTGATTTCCATCTGACCGCCTTTCATTTCACAGGCCGCAAAGATCCCCACACTACCAATGATAGTAATCTTTCCACCAGTCATGCCCATGCCCAGATAGGCACCTGTATCGCCCTCAACGGAAATCTCACCGAATTCCTGGCCCTTGCCAATATAATCCAGCTTGTTACAACTGTTGCGAATAATAAATTCGTCGCTAGGATCGCCGTAAACGTCGAAAAGTTGCGCCACTTCGAGCCGATGCTTTCCGCACCGCAGGGTTAGTTTTCTGATGTCTTCAATTTGCATGTCCTGCAACCTGTTGCCAGTCAAAGGCGACATATCGACCCTCTGATCTGGCCTGTTTCTCAGGGTAAACGTCAGCATGCTCATGACATAATCTCTCTCAAATGAAAATGGTAAGGACCCAGTTTGCCGCCATAGTTCCCGGCGGTGATGCGTCTGACACCGTTTCCGGTGCCTAGATTACAGACGGCCTCTATACCCATCCGCATCGCCTGATTGATGTCTGCCTCGGTTAACCCGTCTATGACGATTTCCATGACCGATTCGATTTCAGGACCCAAATCCGTATTGGTCTTCCCCTTCAGAGTCGGGCAGAAGGCATCGTTGGTCGAAGCACCAAGCGCCTTGTATTTGGATCCAACCTTGGACCCTGAACCAACCACCCCGCCGGGAAACGGCAGGATCACGTTGGGAACCCCTTGCATGACTTCGATGGCTGCATCACAGGCCGCCAGCGCCTGTGGTTGCGATTCGGCCAGAATCAGAAAATTACCTCCGCCAACCGCATCTTTCATCCCTGTAGATTCTTCGGCAAGAAACTCTCCGTCCATGACCGGGATTCGCCAGTACCGCTTACCCCCGATCTGTTTGGACATCTGGTAGCCGTCGCCGAAATAACGCAGGTTCTTTCCCAGCGGC
>JANXGZ010000319.1 GCA_024958995.1 Methylococcales bacterium
CCTAGGGGTATTTTCAGAATGATCGGCTAGACTGGCCAGGAAGTCGATAATGACATAGTGGAAGATACCCTGCATCCTTTCAACCACGGCGACCACTGGTCCGACCGTGATTGAAAGCCCGGTTTCTTCCAGAACTTCCCTAGTGCACGCCTGGACGAGCGTTTCCTTGCTCTCCTGCTTGCCACCAGGTACCGTCCAGTACCCTAGCTTGGGCGGTGAATTGCGCTTTACAAGAAGAACCCTACCTTGCTGGTCGAAAACGACGGCACCGACTCCGACGCGGGGCAGGATATCGATCGGATCAGTCGTCTGCTTGCCCCTCATGCCGGGTGATCAAGTCCTTTTGTATATTTCCGGGAACCGTATCGTAGTGGCTGAATTCCATTGAATAGCTGCCTTCGCCGCCGGTTAGCGATTTCAGGGATGAATGATAACGGTCGAGTGCGCTGAGTGGAACCTGCCCTGAAATCAAGGCATGCCCATTGGGCCCGCTATCGGTGCCGCTGATTCGGCCGTGTTTCGAGGAAAGGTCGCTGGTGATATCCCCGACGTGGTTATTCGGCGTATCCACGGTGATGTTCACGATTGGTTCTAGAATGATGGGGCGGGCCTTTTCGATTGCATCCAGAAAGGCCTTCTTGCCGGCCGTCACGAAAGCAATTTCCTTTGAATCCACCGCATGGAATTTGCCGTCGTAAACGGTCACTTCAAGATCCTGCATCGGATACCCTGCGATGGCTCCTGCCTCGATCACTTGGCGGATGCCCTTTTCCACAGCTGGGATGAACTGGGTTGGAATGGCTCCACCGACAACTTTGTTGAGGAAATTAAACCCGCTGCCGCGCGGTAGAGGAGCGATTTTAAGGAAGACTTCCCCAAATTGCCCGGCACCACCGGTTTGTTTTTTGTGTCGGTAATGGCCTGGTGCACCTGTTCGGATGGTTTCTCGGTAGGCAATGCTCGGCGGACGGGTATTAACTTCCAGATTGTAGACTTCCTTCAGGCGTTCCAGCACGATCCGTAAATGAAGTTCGCCCATTGCTCGAAGAACCGTTTCATTAGCAGAAGGATTGTGTTCCACAAGGATACTTGGATCCTCTGAGGCTAGTTTCTGAAGGGCTTCTGACAGTTTTTGCTCGTCTCCACGGAGAACAGTCTCCAGTGCAAGCCCCATCATCGGTTGGTCCGTTTCAGGAGAAATCAGGTGAAAATAGTCTTCGTCGTGGGAATCGTGAAGGACTGCATCGAGGTGAATGTCTTCGATCTTGGCAACGGCACAGATGTCGCCGGGGATACCCTGGTCGATTTCGATATACGATTTACCCTGCAGTTTGAGAATGTGTGAGGCCTTGAAAGGTTTTCGGCCATCGCCGATGTACAACTGACTATTGTGGGTAACGGTGCCTTGGTGGATTCGAAAGATACCCAATTTCCCGGCAAACGGATCGACCGAGATCTTGAAGACATGAGCAATTACATGTCGTCCTGGATCCGGGACCACTTCCACGGACTCCGCTTCGCTGCCTTCTCCTTTTAGAAAGGGTGGAGGGTTCCCTTCTGATGGGTTCGGCATCAGTTTTCCGAAAATGGACAGGAGTTCGGGGATTCCAGTGCCAGTACGGGCAGAGACGAAACAGACAGGAATGAGATGGCCCTCGCGGAGTGCCTTTTCGAAAGGGTCATGCAATTGTGCGGGCGCCAGTTCCTCTCCCTGTTCCAGGTAGAGTTCCATGAGTCCTTCGTCGACTTCCACCACCTGATCGATGATCTCGGCGTGCGCCTGAGCGACAGAAAGGAAGTCGGTGTTCTGGTCTTCGATGTTGAAAAAGCAGTCAACGACCGCCTGGCCGGAATCAGCTGGCAGATTGATTGGCAGACATTCCTGGCCAAAGCAGTTCTTGATCGAAGAGAGTAGGTTTTCCAGGTGGACATTGTCGCCATCGATCTTGTTGACAATGATCATTCGGCAATCCCCGCGTTCAGCTGCGTTTTTCATTGCCTGGTGGGTGACGGCCTGGACACCAGATTGGGCATCTATGACGATTGCCGCGGTCTCCACCGCAGGGAGGACACTTAATGCTCGTCCGATCAGGTCCGGGTATCCGGGGGTGTCGATCAGATTGATGTGGATTCCCTGGTGCTCTAGGTGGCAGATACTGCTGTTGAGCGAGTGACCGATCCGTTTCTCCTGTGGATCGAAATCGCTGACAGTTGTACCTCTTTCGATACTGCCCGGGGTACTTATTGCACCGGCCTCGACAAGCAGGGCTTCGGTTAGCGCTGTCTTACCGCAGCCGGCATGGCCAAGCAGGGCGATGTTTCGGATCGCTTCTGATGTATATTCAGTCATCATAACCTCCCGTTTTTATTGCAATAGTATTAATAGTCCCGTTTTTTTATCAATATCTCCTTGAATGGGTCATGGAAGGAATCGTTAGCACCGCATCGCCCTTTATACATGGCAAGATGCATGCGGCTGACGGCCCTTGCGAACTGGCTTTCCAGAGGGTAGGCCGATGCTACCTGAACTTGTTGGACGGTTTTGAGCTTTGGTTGCCGCGTAGAGCAAAACCCCTGATCCTACGGTAAGCAATCGAGGGAATAATTTCAAGACCCGGAACGTCCGGATAGTTTGCTTACCGGTACTGGTTTGTGGTGCAGTTAGCCTGCCAGTTGGTTATCCCGGGCGGTGGGTCGGGAGCAGGCTGTTAAGGGCCGGCGCCAGGAGCGACGTCTTGATCTGTTTTAGAAAGCCCGGTTGCTGTGCTTACCGAGGACGGTCAGTCGATGATGTGATTCTTGCGGAGCAGTTCCATTACGCTGTCGGCATCCGAGTCAGCGGTATTCACGATCAGGTCATTGTCCGTCTGGGCTGCCGGATGGCTTTCACAGACGCACAGCGTGATCAGTCCGGCCTTGTTCAGAACTGAGGTGAAGGAGTTGACGCCCGACTCTGTCGGATTACTGATAATGGCGTTTGGATATCCGCTGTCGAACAGTTTTCTTTGGATTTCCTGAGCGATCCGAAGCGTGGTTTTGCCGACGAACCACAGGGTGGTCGGTCGCTGGCCAAATCGTGCGGCGCGATCCAGAGCTGTTACCGGGTCAAGTTCATGCTCTCGGCTAGCGAGCTCGGTAATCATTCCAGCGCCCACGGTGATGTTGCTCAGACGGTCGATAATGATAAACGAGCCGCCGGCCTTGTTTTGCCGGTACGCATCGAAACAGATCGGACTGTTCAGGGATATCTCACAGAGGCCGATTTCATTCAGGTTGAGGGAGTCGGCGGGGTGATCCTCAAGTGTGTTGACATCGGTCCTGGAATGGATCCTGGAAACGGATCCCGTGATCATACGCGGTCCCAGCTTAATGTAATATTCCTTGTCCAGGGTCATTGATGTTTCCGTCATCCATACCAGTGTGGCATCGAAATGATCGGACACCAGGGGCAGGTCTTCGGTCAGGCAGATCGTATCTCCACGGCTAATATCGATTTCGTCTTCCAGGGTGACGGTGACGGCCATCGGCGGGAAGGCTTCCTCGATTTCACCTTCGTAGGTGATAATCGATTCGATTTTGCTGCGTAGTCCGGATGGTAATACGGTAACGCGGTCGTTTTTACGGATAATGCCTGAGGCGATTGTTCCGCAGTAGCCACGAAAATCCAAGTTCGGGCGGTTAACGTACTGTACCGGGAAACGCATGTTGTGGTAGTTCGGGTCGCTGTTGATTTCGATGAATTCAAGGATTTCCATCAGCGGGCTACCCGAGTACCACGGTGTGTTTTCGCTCAATTTCACGACGTTATCGCCGTTCAATGCTGAGATTGGAATGAAGCGGATATCGGTACACTCCAGTTTGCGGGCGAATTCTTCGTATTCGGCCTTGATCTCGGAATAGACCTTTTCACTGAAGTCCATCAGGTCCATCTTGTTGATGGCTACAATGAGATGATTGATACCCAGCAGGGAAGTGATAAAACTGTGCCTTTTTGTCTGGGTCATTACTCCGTGTCGGGCGTCGATCAGGATGATCGCCAGGTCACAGGTCGAGGCACCGGTTGCCATGTTTCGAGTGTACTGCTCATGCCCCGGGGTATCAGCGATGATGAACTTGCGATTTGCCGTAGAAAAATACCGATAGGCAACATCAATCGTAATGCCCTGTTCACGTTCTGCCTGGAGCCCGTCGACCAATAGGGCTAGGTCGATTTTGCCGCCTGTAGTGCCGGATTTGATGCTGTCTGCCCTGACGGCTGAAAGCTGATCTTCGTAAATCATCTTTGAGTCGTGAAGAAGGCGGCCGATTAGGGTGCTTTTACCATCGTCTACGCTGCCGCAGGTCAACAGGCGCAACAATTCTTTTTTTTCATGCTGTGCCAGGTAGGCGTCAATATCGGTACGAATGAGTTCGGATTGATGAGACATGGGTTATCTGAAGTCTGTCGCTGGATTTCGGGAGGATTTGTGGTTGCCGGTCAACAGCTGGAAGGTATTGCTAGAAATATCCTTCCCGCTTCTTTTCTTCCATTGATCCGGCCTGGTCATGGTCGATGACGCGACCTTGGCGTTCCGAGGTCTTGGTCAGCAACATTTCTTGGATGATCTCGGGAAGTGTTTTGGCCTCGGACTCGACCGCGCCGGTCAGTGGGTAACAGCCCAGGGTTCGGAAGCGAACATTTTTCATCATCGGTTGTTCGCCCGGTTCAAGAGGCATGCGCTCATCGTCAACCATGATGAGGACACCGTCGCGCATGACTACTGGCCGTTTTGCGGAGAAATAAAGCGGAACAATCGGAATGTTATCGAGATGGATGTACTGCCAGATATCCAGTTCAGTCCAGTTGGAAAGCGGGAAGACACGAATGCTTTCGCCCTTGTCGATCTTGCCATTGTAGATGTTCCACAGTTCCGGACGCTGGCTCTTGGGATCCCATCGATGGTTCTTGTCGCGGAACGAATACACCCGTTCCTTGGCCCTTGATTTTTCCTCGTCCCGGCGAGCGCCACCAAAGGCGGCGTCGAAACGATGCTTGTCCAGGGCCTGCTTGAGACCCTGAGTTTTCATTACATCCGTATGTTTCTTGCTTCCGTGCGTAAAGGGTCCGATGTTCTGTGCTAATCCTTCCTGGTTGGTGTGAACGATTAATTCCAGGCCGAGGTTGCGGACGTGCCGGTCCCTGAACTCGATCATTTCGCGGAATTTCCAGGTGGTATCCACGTGCATCAGCGGAAAAGGCGGTTTACCCGGATGGAAAGCCTTCATGGCGAGCTGCAGCATAACGGCCGAGTCTTTGCCGACCGAGTAAAGCATTACCGGTCGTTCGAATTCGGCAGCGACTTCGCGGATGATATGGATACTTTCCGCTTCAAGCTGTTTCAGATGGGTCAGGGTATAATGGTCCATCACTAGTTATTCTGTTTCGGGAAGATTGACAGACCGGAAATATGCGGTCTTTTTTATGAATCGTGAGTTTTTTGGAATTCACCATTATAAAGGGAACTGAAAGTTTCTGGAAGAAATGGTCTGCGAGTGCAGGTGATTTTAGGGGCTGTATTCGGTCGGTATTCATGATGCCACGTTACCGTAGATTAGGTTGGTTTATCGGAAGCGGAGTTGTTCTGGCGTTTTTTTGCATAACTCGGGTGGCTGCCGAGCCCAACGTGGCAGCGGCATCGAGCCTGAACCAAGTTTTGCAGGAGATTTCGCGCCTTTATCGAAATCACAGCGGTCAGTCGGTGAACCTAATATTCGGGTCTTCGCGGGGTCTGGCACACCAGATCAGAGCAGGGGCTCCTTACGACATATTTCTCAGTGCTGATGCGGAATCGATCCGCCTTCTCCAGAAAGATTCCCGGGCTGATGGCGAACAGGTTGTTTACGGCAAAGGCCGCCTGGCGTTGTTTGTTGTTGAAGGGAGTCCGTTTCGCTTGTCTTCCTCTTTGCGTTTTGGCATCAATGATAATGACTTTGCTCGGGTCCGAAAATTTGCCATAGCAAATCCCTATACTGCGCCTTATGGCAGGATTGCCGGCGAGGCTCTTCGTCGTGCCGGAGTTTGGAACAGGATAACTGGACGACTAGTGATTGGGCAAAGTGCGTTGCAGGCGGCGCAGTTCGTACTCAGTCGCAATGCCGATGCCGCGCTACTCCCCTATTCACTGGTGTTAGGTAAAGGATTTGCCGGCCGGGGAACGGCCGTTCTGGTGTCCGAAACGCTTTATACTCCGCTTAGCCATGAGATGATTCTGGTTCGCGGTGCAGGGGATGATGCAAGAAAGTTCTTTCGGTTCCTCCAGTCCGAAACGGTAATGGATCACTTTGCATCCAATGGCTTGTAGAACACCAACGGTGGGAGTCGTTTGTACCTGAGGCTAGCTAATTGTATAGCTAATGTTTCAATTCGACAGGGGCATTCAAGGTAGCCGTTCAGGCCAGCTTCACCTTGAGACCATGCGCCAGTTGGCACAGGAAGACAAAGGCCGGGTATTCGACGCAGTGCCTGACCGACCAGCAATTGATGATGGATCAGGTGATTAGAGCATCCTTTTCGCCGATGAGGTTGGTGGCCTATTGGCGAGGAGTGGAAAGGCATCTGTAACCTTGCTTCTCCGCCTCACACACCCCGATCACCACGCCTACACCCAGCCTCGGTACAAGAATCTGCCTTCTCCGTACAAGATCAACCCGCGAACCCGCTTGAAGTACGCCAGGGATTTAGCTTGACTGGGATGCTCACGGTGGACTGGGGAGTTAGACAGCTTGTATCGCTTGATTCCCATAAGAAACCTCCGTTTTCTAAACTATAGCGGTGGACCCATTCATAACGGGAGGGTTCTCTATAACCGAGCAGTTACACAGCATCATTTACAGGTTCTTAAAGTAGTGTCTTAATGAATGAATCTCTAGTTCAGGTCGTCATCTTTCCAGTACTTGGTTCCCT
>JANXGZ010000154.1 GCA_024958995.1 Methylococcales bacterium
CGGTTACTGGAACCAGGATGAGGAAACCGAAGCGGTTATGCGTGACGGCTGGTTCCTGACAGGGGACCTGGGGACAGAGGACACGGACGGCTACTTCAGCATTGTCGATCGAAAGAAGGATCTGGTTATTGTCAATGGGATGAATGTCTACCCGCGAATCATTGAGGAAGTGCTGTATCGCATGGATGGAATTACCGAAGCAGCGGTTATCGGCCAGCAGCATGATCTACACGGCGAAATACCAGTGGCTTATGTGGTGGCTTCGGATGAGCTTGACGAAACTGTCATACGGCACTGGTGCCGAGAGCATCTCGGCAGATACCAGGTACCGCGAAAGTTCTACCTGGTGCAGGCCCTGCCGAAAAACGCAGCGGGGAAAATCCTGAAACGCGAATTGAGCCGTCGCGGAGAATACGAACGTGGAGTCGATTCCGATCGGTAGCGCCGTTTCCTTTATTTTTCCTTCTTTTTGCGCTCTTCTTCTTCCCTGGAAAACACATCCAGCCGTTCTTCGATCAAGGCCGTGAGGTAGCGGTGCCCGGAAGCTTCCTTCAATGCAATCCGGACGTGCTTGATTGCCGATTCTGTTTGCCCTGCCAGGAAAAAAGCCTCGGCAAGGTAACGATGAGCTTGCGCGTTATGCCCTTGGTTTCCATGGGCACGTGACAGGATGCGATAAATCTTCGGAGTCGCCTGGTGATTTCGCAGATAGTCAGCCAGCAGCTTGTCTGCCGGTTTGTTCTGTCCGGCCTGAACCAGTGCCCAGGCATAATCCAACACGATTGCCTGCTGCCCCGGAGACTGTTCCAGGGCCTTCCTGTACAAACGAAGGCCGATGCTGGTATTCCCGGATTCGACTTCCATTCCGGCCAGCGCATTGATGAAAGCCGATTCATCCGGGTTTTTATCGATCAGATCTTTTAGTACCGGGCGAGCTCTCTCGTATTGCCGGACTGCCGCCAGGCCAAGGGCATAGCCGTAATGCGATACGGCTTTCTGGGTCTCCGTCCCGCGCTGTAGTTTGCTTTCGAAATATTGGATGATTCCGTTCGGCTCCGAACCTGCCATCACTCTGAGTTTCGCTTTTGTCAATAGGTATTCTGTCGAATCGAGAAACTGTTTGTAGGGAAATTTTTCCGAGCGACCGCGGGTATCCGAAATCCGTGAAGCGGTAACCGGGTGAGTTCGGAGGAATTCGGGCAGACCATCGCGATAGTAACGGCTGGCCCTGTCCAGTTTTTCGAAGAATGCAGGCATACCCCGCGGATCGAAATCGGATCGCGCCAGGTTCTGCATGCCGACACGGTCGGCCTCCTGTTCATTGTCTCTTGTAAAGTCGATCCGGTGCTGGGCGCTTCCGGCTTGGGCGGCAATGATGGCAGCCTGTCCGAGTTGTGCAGACTGGGTTCCGATCAGTACGCTGGCTAGCAGCGCAGCTGCTGAGGGTATGGTCATGCGTCTTGCAGCTTCGAAAGCGCGGTAAAGATGGCGTTGGGTTACGTGGGCAATTTCGTGGGCGATGACCGACGCCAGTTCGCTTTCGGTTTCGGTTGCCAGAATCAGCCCGGCGTTGATGCCGATGTAACCCCCGGGGCCAGCGAACGCATTGATAGCGGGGTTTACCACCACGAAAAAATGGAACGGTTGTGTAGGGTTGTCACTGTTGTTTGACAGACGTTCCCCCAGGGATACGATATATTCCTGAATTTCTAGATCCTGGTTGATTATGAGCTTTCCATGAAGGTTCCGGAAAAAGGCTTCTCCGAGTGCTCGTTCCTGCATCGGGGTAATCAGGGCACCTGATGGATCGCCGATCTCTGGCAGAGAGATGTTGTTTTGCCCGAACGACGGGAATGTTGCCAGTAGCCCGAACCCCAGGGCAATAGCGGCCAGAATACGACGGGGATTTTTCAATGTTGCCAGCATCCAGACAAAAGAGATGGATGATCTTGATGGGTTCATGAACCAGTTCTTGATGATCAGGGATGTGGTTTAGACGGTTTACTGGGTGTTGGCCAGGTGGGAAATGGCGATTCCGGATTGGGTTTTCTATCTTCAACGTTCCTGGTGAATCGGACGCCCAGTGCGTGACGATTTTTGTCGACACTTTACACGGCCATCGATTCAGGAAATGATTATAGCCTCAAGCAAGCTGCCACGGGTCAATGGGTGGTGGAATGGTTTTCCAGCGAGTAAAACAATTGAAATTTGCTCTACAAGTCAATTCGGCCCCTTATTCGTCCCAGGGCTCGGAGACCGCCTATCGCTTTGCGAGGGCTGCGATGCAACTCGGCCATGAGGTCGATCGGGTATTCTTTTATTTTGACGGTGTATACAACGCGTTGGGCTATTCTGCTCCACCCGAGGATGAAAAAAACGTGGTGGGCCTCTGGACTACCCTTGCGGTGCAGAAGAACATTGATCTGGTGGTGTGCGTGTCGGCGGTGCAGCGGAGAGGGTGGGCTCATACGGAATCCGACAACGAGTTCTTGCAGGGGCTGATTGCAAAGGGATTCAGGATTTCCGGTCTTGGCCAGTGGGTGGATGCCGCGATCAAGGCGGATCGTACCTTGACCTTCGGAGGTGACTTTTGACATCGGCTTTCCTGTTCGTCTTTTCCCGACCCCCGCATTCGAGTCTGCACGTTCAGGAAATGTTGGACCTGACCTTGACCGCTGCTGCATTTGATCAGAATGTCTCATTATTGCTGATTGACGATGGTGTTTATACCTTGCGAGCCGGCCAGAAGCCTGAAAGCCGGGAATGCAGGGATATCTGCGCAATATTCGATTCGCTCGAGATCTACGACATCGATTGCGTTTATGTCGAGAAAGAATCCCTGGTTAGTCGCGGGTTGCGGTCCGGCGATCTTGGCTTGGCAGTTGATATTCTGCCCAGATCGGATGTAGGGCCTCTAATGAGGCGACAGACCGTAATCGTCAATGTCTGATGCTGCATCTGGTTAATTTCCCCCTTTCTGAAGCCGAGGCTGCCAAACGGATTTTGGGCCGGGTGGCACCGAAGGACGTCTTGCTATTCATCGAGAACGGCGTTTGCGCCTTGGATAGTGGAGCACCAGGAGCGCGTGAAATAGACTCTTTGGCCGAAGTGGTTGAAATCTATGCCTTGCTGCCTGATCTGAAAGCCCGGGGAATCGGGGCTGCCAGTCTGTTACAATGTGTCCAGACAATCGACTATACGGGTTTCGTAACTCTTGCGGTCGAAAACGGCCCGGTCCAGTCCTGGTTCAGGTGATTTGGCTGTCGGTTTTTCTGCCCGGCCAGGCGTTACTCGGCCCGGAGTCTTTTCAGTGGTATTGTCTCTTGCATCGTTCATGAAATATCAGTACAATTCCCGCCCTTTGAATGTGGTTCACGGAGCCTAGCCAGAATGAAAACTTTTAGCGCCAAGCCTGCCGAAGTGAAGCGGGACTGGTACGTCGTTGACGCTGATGGGAAAACCCTGGGTCGTCTTGCGTCTGAAATTGCGCGGCGCTTGCGTGGCAAGCATAAGCCAGAATATACGCCCCATGTCGATACCGGAGACTACATCGTCGTGGTAAACGCCGAAAAGGTGCGAGTGACCGGTAACAAGGAAAAAGACAAAATCTACTATCGTCACACGGGCTATATCGGGCATCTGAAATCTGTGAGTCTTGGTAAGCTACGCGACTCGCATCCTGAAAGAATTATTCAGAATGCAGTCAAAGGCATGTTGCCCAAGAATCCCCTGGGACGTGCAATGTTTCGAAAACTCAAGGTCTACAAGGGTTCCGAACATAGTCATCAGGCACAGCAGCCTAAAGAACTGAACATCTAACTTTTTCTAAAGCGAACTAGATTTATGGCCGAAGCACAATATTACGGAACGGGTCGTCGCAAGAGTGCGATTGCAAGCGTGTATGCGAAAACCGGTAACGGACGCATCACCGTCAACAAGAAACTACTGGATGATTATTTTGGCCGGAAGACTGACCGGATGATCGCTAGGCAGGCTCTCGAATGCGTCGAAGGGAACGAAAAGTTTGATTTTGATATCAAGGTCACGGGCGGTGGGCCTTCTGGTCAGGCCGGTGCTATCCGGCACGGCATTACCCGTGCGCTGATCGATTTCGATGAGAATTACCGGAGTCCTTTACGCAAGGCAGGATATGTTACCCGCGATTCGCGTGTTGTAGAAAGGAAGAAAGTCGGGTTGCACAAGGCCAGAAAGCGGCCACAATACTCGAAACGTTAATCTAACTGGGGTTGTCATCCGGCAAACCCTGGGCAAGTGTGTCGAATTGGTGGGGGATCGTCCAGTGGTAGGACTACGGACTCTGACTCCGTCAACGGGGGTTCGAATCCCTCTCCCCCAGCCATAAACATCAAGGGGCCGCGAAAACCTTCGCGGCCCTTTTTTCTTTCGGCTTTCCGGTCATTTTTCTGATTGTGGCTTGGGCAGCGGTCGGAATACATTCATTCAATCTTGACAAGCGACGTCCGGGTCCGCCGATCCTGCGCAAATGGCTTGTTTCCCTGCCGATCCACTTCATTCGGCTAAAGCATTCTGGCTCAATCCGCTACACCCGCAAGAAATGTTGGCTCACCAACGACCTAGCGGGGATTTCCAAAAAATCTAGAAACTCGAAGGTTTCTAGTGATTTTGAACCTTCCTCAATCGGTAGCCATCAACAGGTGGTGGAGTTACAATTCGATCGAAAGCTCTGAATATTCCCGCTTGTACCGCCGGATAGTTGCTACGGCGTATCTGACGAAGAGGAATATCCGGCGGACCCTGCTGTCGAGTTGCTGTGAGTGCCTATCATCGTTTCTTCGAATTTGTGAAAGCGATTTAGGCCTTTGACCTGCCAGTACGGACCACAGCCAGAAACTCGGGCCAGAGGGTGGGTAATGTCCCGATATTCAAAACGGTATGACGGCAGAACTAAAGGGAGAAACCATGGCCAATCGGCTTGCATATTTCGTTGACATCGTACTGGTGATTGACAGTACGGCCAGCATGAGACCGGTGATCAACCGGGTTAAATCACAGGCTCTTCAATTTCATGGAAAAATAATGGGCCGCATGGAAGCAAAGAAAAAAACGATCAATCGCTTGCGCATGCGGGTCGTGTCTTTCCGTGATTTTTGGGCGGATCGGGAGCCAATCAAGGCGATGCCAGATTTCATTGACATGAAAACAGATGCGGACCAGTTCGACTCTTTTGTCAACGAACTTTGGGCAGATGGCGGAGGTGATGAGCCGGAAAGCGGATTGGAAGGACTCGCCTTAGGCATACAGTCGCCCTGGTTCAAAAACCCGAGATCGAAAAAACGGAACATTGTTATTTTGTGGACGGATGCTACAGCCCATCCTCTGGAAAGGGCGAAGGAATCGATGCCGCCGAACTACCCGGAAAATATGCCGGGGAACTTGGATGAATTGACCGATCTGTGGGAAGAGCTGCCGGTGACAAGTCGACGACTTCTGCTCTATGCCCCGGATACGCAACCCTGGAATCAGATCGGATACAACTGGGATCAGACCATTTATTTCCCTTCGATTGCCGGAGACGGTCTTGCGGAACATGATATGGATACCATTCTCGAAGCGATTGCCAACAGTATCTAGATGGAGCTGTTCAGGTTTTCAAGAATTGGTGAATGAGCTCTGGATCTGGTGTTGCGATGCATGGTGTCGGCAAACAAACCCTGGTTAATGGAGAAATTGTCGAATCAGTAAAGACTGTTTCTTTGCTGTTTCGTGTCGCAGTGGCACGAGATTCGGCTGGTCAGCAAGACCTGAGCCGTTGCGAAGATGCAGAACCGGTGTGTCAGGCGATTTCCGGAAACCGGCTATTGTTGGGCGTGGCGGATGGCCTTGGGGGATACGCCTTGGGGTTTGACAACCGAAGCGGTGGTCAGATTGCGGCTTCGACTGCAATTGATGCCGCGGTTGATTATTTCAGAGATTCCGATCCTGATGCCGAAGCCGATGCGGAAGCGCTCACCAACTTGGTGTTCAAACAACTGCGGTACCTGTCGGAAACCAAACTACCACCAAGCCGTGTTCGCGGTACGCTCGGGCGGCACCGATTGGCGACTACTTTGGCCTTGGCCGTTGTTCATCCGGCCCGGGATTTATTGGTTCGCCGGGTGGAATGTTACTGGATCGGGGATTCAAGAATCTACTTCCTGGGGACCAATGCACTTCGCCAATTGAGTCAGGACGATAATCTGACAGGATCGGATGCTTTTCAATCAATTCTGGATCCGCCACCCATGAGCCAGTTTCTTGCGGCAAGCATGGAACGGGAATGGCGTCTGAACCTCTGCGAATTTTACCTGGACTGCCCCGGAGTTCTGTTCCTGTGTTCTGATGGTTGTTATTCTGAGTTCGAGAATCCGTGGCAATTCGAGGCCGGATTGCAGCAAGCGCTGGAGAATAGTGAATCGTGGCATTCATGGATCGAGTGTTTAAGGCTACGGTTCGCGGATGGTTGTTCCGATGATGCTTCGTGCGCGGTTTTCCCCGTTGGCATGGAGAACTTCAGCGAGTTCAAGCGCTCGAGGCGTAGTAATGCATCGCATGGCTTGTTGGGTCGTTGCATGGCAGCTGAATCGGCAGCTGATTTAACACCCGAGGAGATCTGGTCGCGGATCTATCAGCCGGTATACGAAACGTTGCCCGGTCGCCTTCCGGGTGATATGGGGGATGGGTCCTATAAGGATGTGCGGGAAGAAGCCGAAGCCACAGAGCATCCCAGGTTCCTGGTTAGATGGTCCGGTGCTTCGAGACCGTGGGAACTGTTTTTTGCATGGTTATTGGGCTTTGTTCTTGCAACTACCCTGAGCGGCCCCATCATGTTCTGGGCGCGTGTTTTCTGGGACGGGTTCAAATCGCTATGGCAAAATATTTAACCGCCGGCACCATGCTGAATGGCTATACCTTAATTGCCGATATGACAACTTCGGATGCCGGTACGTCAATGTGGACATTCGTCAGTAAAGATGGAAGCGATTATTTTTTGAAATGTTACCTGACCCCGGTTTATCCAGACACAGGTGGACTGGGATCGAATCCGGCCAAGGAACGCAAGCGGGATCGATGTCGGGCGTTCGAGTTTCGAATGGAAGTCGTGGAATTAATGCTGAGCAGACGTGGAGATAGTTGTTTTCTTGTGCGCGCCATTGATTTTTTCCGGCACAACGGAAATTATTTCAAGGTAACCAGGAAGGTGGATTCCCGGAAAGTGGATGTATCAATCCTGCCAGAGAGCAACCAAATGTTGGTTCTGCTGTCGGCATCTTACGCGCTCAGAAAACTTCATGAATCATCGGGGTTCATACATGCCGACATCAAGCCCCAGAACTTCATGATTCAGCAGTTCGGTGGTGGTTTTGTTGCCAACCTGATTGATTTCGATGCCGGCTTTTATGCCGGACATCCTCCGACCCCGGATGAACTTGTGGGCGACCAGCTGTATTCGGCGCCTGAGCTGATCGAATGGGTGCTGGGTGAGGATGGAGAAAAAATGGACCGTCACCCTGCCTTGTCACAGGCTCTGGATATATTTTCTCTGGGGCTTACGTTTTGTGAATACCTGACCGGAAGTCTGCCTCTCTATCCGTCAGATCATGCTTATCCTGGAGAAGCCGTTCTCGATGGCATTCCACTCAAGTGGCCGGAACCGACACGTGCCGGACTGGCGCCGGTCATGTTGCTGGTTAAGAGAATGCTGGACAGAAATGCTCGGAAACGACCTTCATCAAGGGAGGTACATGAGGAGCTTAGAAGGTTCAACCAGGAACATTATGTAACCGATTCAACCTATGGCCGGCTGACCGGTTCCGTTAACGGTAGAGTCGAAACTGGAAAGAAACCGGTGGGTGACGATGTGAAGCTGCGGAGCACGGTTGAGGTGTACAAGTCAACCAGTCAACTGCAGGTTCGTGGGTTGAAGGTTTGGGAGCCTGATAAAGATTCCGTGGCCGATAACGGATGGGACCTGGATGGCAAACCCATGGACCTGAACTTTTGCCGCTGTTCTGTTTGTACCTGGAAGGGCAGTACGCCGCACCGGGATGGCCAGTGCCCCGTTTGCGGCAATGCTGTCGAGATTCGGATTCGCCTACCAGTAGAACAGGACTTATCGAAAAGGAACGTGCTTTCAGGTCTCAAGACAGACAGCAAGCAAAAACCTTACTTCCCGGGACTCAATGTGGTTGGTAATTACAGGATCACGGAACGTGAGCTGAAGGTGCTACTGGATGCCGGGAAAGCGATCCGGAAAGGCCTGACCAATTCATTGGCAAAGTTGGAAGAGTCACGTAACCGGCTGAGACGAAAAGACTAGTTAAGTCGCGGGGGTGGCTGATACTGGAATGAGGATTCGGAGGGCAGGGTCTGCCAGGGCAAGCCGAAGCAAAGCAACCGGGCGATTCAGACTATAGACTTGTTACAGTTTGTTGTGCCAGATCTTCTTGTTCCTGAGGGTTCGGCTTGTGGGAAACGGCAAGAGGAGTTCCGCGCCGTTCCCTGATCACGCTTTCCACTGCTTCCCGATCAAGGTTCAGTATTCCCATGGGGTGCTCGTTTTCGATTCTTGCAAGGGTTTCTTCCACCGCCTGCTTGTCAGTGATGCTGTTCTCCTCGAGTGGGGGATGTGCTTCCACGTAAAGCATGTCAGCGAACCAACCGATCTTTACCGGTTGATCAATGATGTCGACCCGGGTGCCAACCCTGATCCCGGGAAAAAGCTTTTCGATATCTTCCGGATACATCCGGATGCATCCGTGGGAAACGCGCATGCCGATGCCGTAAGGCTTGTTGGTGCTGTGAATAAGGTATCCCGGGATCCCGAGCCGGATGGCATATCGGCCAAGCGGGTTATCGGGGCCTGGCGGAACCACATTGGGTAGTGGGTCGCCGTTGATCGCGTGTTCGGCCTTGATCGATTCCGGCGGAGTCCAGGTCGGATCTTTCTTCTTACCGACAACCCGGGTCAACCCAAGAGGCGTAGTCCAGTCCATACGTCCGATGCTCATGGGGTAGGTCATCACCTTCGAGACTTGGTTCTTGTGAGCTTTCGGAAAATAGTACATTCGCATTTCCGATACATTGAGAACGAGGCCCGATCGTCTGGCATCCGGCAGGATATATCGCTTGGGGAGGAATACCAGGGTCTTTTCCCCCGGCAACCATCGGTCTACCCCCGGATTGGCGTTGGTGATTTCATTGTTGCCCAGATCGAAATGCCTGGCGATGTCCAGTAGAGTGTCCTCATCGGCCGCGTGGGTATATCCCATGGAACCAATCAGATCCGAGTCTGCAGGAGGTAGCGTAAAGGTTTCGCAAGCCGCGCTGAAACCAATCGAGTAGAGAAGCAGGATCCTGCAGACTGTCATGGACATTGACTTGATCACCTGATGTTCAACACCCGTTGTCATGCTCTTCCCCCGGTTAATGATTCCTTTGAGGGGCTTCGCCACCGAAAAGTTCGAGAAGCCTGGGCAGGAACGACGCAAGCTCCAGGGTCATAATGGCGAAGTGGGCATCGAAAAGATCGCCGCTGGCATCACTGTCAATGTCTTCCGCCTGTTCCTGGATCAGGTCGAGGAATCGCAGTTTCTTGATGTTCAGGTCTTCGTCGAGTGTGAAGCTGAAGCGGTCATTCCAGGTGAGCCCGAGTTTGATGCATTCTTTTCCGGCATCCATATGGGTGTCGATTTCTCTGGAAAACAGATCCTGCCCCCTGTAGCGGACCACGTTCTTTTCCTGCTTTGTGGCACGCAGGTCGCATTCGCTGCCTACCGTTAAATCCCCGGGACAGTTTTTCTCTGAAAGCCAGCGGGTCATCGTGGTGACTGGCCTTTCCAGGGTTCGAGGGGGGGTAATGGGAAGGCTGCCGAGCGAACGCCGGAGCAGTCCGGTGAATGCGTCTACGGTGCTGGCGCTTGCGGCATCAATGACCAGCCATTGGCCTCGTGGATCGATGTATCCGTAGGTGCGTCGGCTGAAACTCAGTGCTCGAGGCAACAATTCGAAGGTGATTTCGTCACGCAGGCCCTCACGTTCCTTTCGGCGGACCTGCCGTTGCTCCTTCTGTTCTAACTCCAAGATTCGTTCGCCAAGAGTCTCGTTGATTACAGCCGCAGGAAGAACCTTTTCCTCCTTGCAGGCGCACAACATCATGAATCCATTGGCTGTATGGATCCGGTTTTCGAAGCCTTGGCCGAGAGGGGGAATCCAGCCGATGGTGGATGACTCCAATGCACCGCAGGTACGGAAGTCCAGGGTGGAAAGACGCTGTTCTAGATCCGGCTCTAGGAGCTGGAAGGGTTCCGAAAAACGGAAGAGGACTAAATTCTTGAACCACATGATCCTTGTTTCGTTGGAAAATCGTTCATTATTGCGGCAATTTTGATAAATGTCACACGCTCGGTCAGAGTTCCTTGAGGGTCAGCCGGTTGGCTCGCTGGATCATTTCCAGGTTCTTGAGGAAATTCATGCCCAGCAGGACTTCCTGACCTCCCATGTGCGGGTTAACATGACCCTGTAGATTTCGCATTTCGAGGGGACCGAGGGCAACTCGCTCAAGGAAGGTGCTGTAGACGGTAATTGACCCGTTTGCCGTCATGACCCGATGTGGTATACCGCGCTTTAACCCAAGTTTCCGGGCTACATTCCCTGGAATGCTGATCCGGGTCGCCCCGGTATCGACGAGAAAGGTGACGATTTGCCCGTTGATCGTTCCGGACGTGACGTAGTGGCCGAAACGGTTCCTTTTCAGCGTGACCTGCGAAGGGGCATCCGAACTGTTGCTTGCCTGCAAGGCAATGTTCGGGTTGTATTGCCTTGCCAGGCGACCTTCGAAGAACAGGGTTAGCATGCCCAGCAATAGTGCCCATGCAGCGTAGATCATCCATTTTCCGATCTGTCTGCTTTGGGGTGAATCGGTTTGTGGCATGTGTCCGGTAATTGCTTTGTCTGGGCGAGTCTTCGGGGAACTGTTCTTTTGCCAGTCGACTAGTGGCAGGCAATGAAGGCGATCTCTTTACGTCCTTCGGTCTGCCCATTCGCTTGCAGGGGACGACAACCATTCTACAAGTCCCATACTAGGGTTTGCCCTGGTTAATGTCCACGACTCCAGGGGCTTGTGCCGAGGTTCGGATCAGCACTGGAACGTGCCGTCAGGGTTTTCTGGCGGGGTGCTTTGGATCAGATAGAACCTGTTCTTGCAGGGCTTGATATCATCCCTGTTTCAGTATTTTTCCGCTCACTGCGGATCAGCTTTCGATCCGATTGAGCAGTCGGCGATGGCCAGAACGCTTCATCCCGTTGTTTTTGCCCCTCGTTTTTTCGAGATCATGTCGATCACTCGGCAAACCCGGTGATCAAACTGACTGTCGAGAAATCCGGGCACGGGTATTTCGGTCTGGACCGCCTTTTCGGTGCTAGAATTGGGGTATTACGAAACGAGGTGTGGGGTGGGTTTCATGGAGCAACCATCAACTTGGCAGTTCATTCTCTACGGTGCGGTCGCACTGCTGATCATTTTTTGGTTCAGACCGGGGATAAAGGCTTCACTGGAAAGAAGTAGGGAGGCACAGACCGACTGGCCCGGGTTTCTCGTTCCTGTCGTGCTGGTGGTTGCCTTCGTTGTTTTCCTGGTTGCAATGACCTGATGGCGTAGGTTGGTTACGAATGATGGAATCGGATGAGACTGTAACCCCGGCGGAGGTGAGCAAGACCTGTTTAAAGAAGCAAAGCTCGGATCTTCAGAAACTTGGTCGGACACTCAGCCAGCTATCGCCAAGAGAATTGGATAGCCTGGAACTTGATCCTGAACTCAGGAGCGCAGTCGACGATGCCCGCAGGATCAGCGGAGGGGGTGCATTGAAGCGCCAGATCAAGTTTATCGGCGGCTTGCTGCGGGTGATGGATGTTCATCCGGTCCGTGAAAGTTTGGCTGCATTGAAGATGCAGAGCAACCGCGAGGCTCGTCATCACCACCGGCTGGAAAAATGGCGTGAGCGGCTACTAGAGGATGGCGATGGTGCAATTGGCGGCTTAGTGGACGAAGCACCGACGGTTGACCGACAAAGACTTCGGCAGCTGGTCAGGAAGGCTAGGACGGAACGTGCTCAGGACAAAGATCCACACGCAACCAGGGCTCTCTACCGTTACTTGAGGGAAGTACTGGAACAAAGCTAGTTCGGGGTGCTGTGGCTGTTCCAGTCGGCGAACGGAAAGGGCATTTCATCCGAGTTGTAGGTGAGAAAAAGCAGGATGTTGTATACGTATGCCGCAAGCGTTCGGCCTAGTGTCAGTACGTTGGGATTTGCGGAGCCTGTCATCAGGCTGGAAACAACCTGCAGTAGCACAACGGCCCACAACAGGATTCGCACCAGTCCCAGAATGACTGCGAAGATTAGCATGAAGAAAATTCGTTGCCAGGTTCCAATCTTCTTCAGGTTGGTCTGGACTTCGGTCTGTTCAGCCAAGATTTAACCTCTGAGCATCAGTTCACGCAGGTCAATCGTGGCAGCGGTGGCCCTGGCGATGTGGTTCGCCAGAGTCAGTGAATAGTTTGCAAACAGCCCAAAGCCATCGCCATTGAGGATAACCGGGCTAAGGGTCTCAGCCTGGGAGTCTTCAAGTTCCTGGATGATCTGGGTCATGGTTTCCCCGGCTGCCTTGCTTTTCAGCGTCGCCGAAAAATCGACTTCGATGGCCTTGAAGATGTGCAATAGCGCCCAGGTCGCACCCCTGGCCTCCCAGAACACATCGTCGACATCTGTCCAGGGAGTCTTGGTCACGACAATGCTCTTGCCGTCTACAGTCTCTACGTATCTTTCCGTTTGAACGGAGCTTGCAGTCAGCCGGAAGGAGTAATCGCCCAGTCTCTTGAGGACTGCCTGCAGATAGAAGTCCAGGTTGTCGGCGCGGGCAAAGAATTCCGCCCCCCTGCCTCGTTGGTTCAGGTCTCTCAGATAGTTCTTAAGGTGTTCGATACCTGCACCGTATTCATCCTCGGTGGCGGGAAACATGTAGGAATCATGGAGGTTGTAGAAGTATGGCTCGACTCTCGACAAGTCTGCATTTTCCCTTGATTGTGACTGCGAGCGGCTAAATTGATTTCGTAGAGCTGATGCGCCGTCACGGAGCATGACGATGACACCGTATTCCCAGGACGGCATGTTGTCAATCAGTGGCCCCGGGAATACATCATTGGACAGGTAACCGCCTTTTTTGTGCAGCAGGGTTTCGCCGATCATGGCCAGGGTATTGCCGAAGATGTAACCGGTTTTCAGTTGTCCCAGGGTTTCAGCGCCGGCTGTCTCGACCGCTTTGTCTAAAACGTCAAATTCCTTCGGTGTCTCACTGATATAGATAACATATCCGGAATAAACAATCAGCAGGAGACTAACTGGAAGAAGCACTATCCATTTGAGCTTGCCACCTCTCTTCCTCGGATTGGGTTTATGCTGTCCGTCGGAGATCGATTTTTGCCAACTCTTTGTTTCTTTCTTCTTGACCATTTTTTGTCCGTTTTCTATTGTCTGGTCGATTCCTGTCAGGAATCTTGATCGCTATCCCTGGATGAATTCCATCTATAGTGAGCTAGGAGAACGGCTGCCCTTTGACCATGGGCATGAATGCCGCATAGCTTAACAAATTTTTAGTTGCCACGCTGTTGTTCTGATTAAGGTTGTACTGCTACCAGAGTGTTTCCAGGCATTAGTTCGGTGCATAAATGACATGGTAAAGCTTTTTTCTAATTCGGTGCTTCTGCGTAGCAGGCAACAATGTTACATCCTGTGCCGACCAGGAAAATCAGTTCAACTGGTGAGAAATGCTGGAGCCCCCTGGCGGATGGCCAGACTTATTTCTTCCTGGCTCTCGGGTGGGCCTTATCGTAAACACTGGCGAGGTGCGCGAAATCAAGGTGTGTATAGATTTGCGTGGTGCTGATGTTGCTATGTCCTAGAAGTTCCTGAACAGCCCTTAAATCGCCGCTTCCCTGCAACAGGTGACTGGCAAAGGAATGCCTGAGCATGTGGGGATGAACCTTTTCCGGTAGCCCGCGTTTCAGGCACCAGTTGGCTAGCCTGGACTGTACGCTTCGCGCCGAAAGGCGATTTCCGTTTTTGCTGGTAAAGAGCGCAGTGATTTCGTCTGAGCCAATGGGTTCCCGGACCTGCAACCAGATTCGTACTGCATCGATTGCATAGCGGCCTACGGGTAGGATCCGGTCCTTTCCTCCCTTCCCGCGTTTTACCAGCAGCGATCCCTGTTCGAGGTCAACGTCCTCAATGTTTAGATTGACCATCTCGGATAGACGCAGGCCCGATGAGTAAAACAGTTCCCACATGGCAAGGTCCCGTTTTTCGAGGACGGAACCCGGGCTGGCTTGCATTAATCCGGCGATCTGGTCCACATCGAGAGTTCTGGGTAGCCTGTTTGCCGCCTTGGGCGCCCGGACGTAATTTGCCGGGTTATCATCAATCTCGTTGTT
>JANXGZ010000257.1 GCA_024958995.1 Methylococcales bacterium
TCTCGCCGGTGCGGGGAGCGGGAAGACCCGTGTACTGGTCCACCGCATTGCCTGGGTGATGGAGGTGGAAGGTGTTTCACCCCACGGGATTCTTGCGGTGACCTTCACCAACAAGGCCGCGCTGGAAATGCGCGGCCGGGTCGAGGCCCTTCTGAAGTTCCCGACCCATGCCATGTGGATCGGTACATTCCACGGGTTGGCACACCGCCTTTTGCGTCGGCATACCGAAGATGCAGGGCTGACGGATGGATTCCAGATTCTTGATTCCGACGACCAGTACCGGCTGATCCGGCGATTGCTGAAAGCCCTGAACCTTGACGAAGCCCGCTGGCCTCCACGTCAGGTCCAGTGGTTCATCAACCAGCAGAAGGATGAGGGACGTCGCGCCAAACACATCGGTGACACTGGCGATCCGTTCCAGCGGCAAATGGTGCAGATTTACACCGCCTACGAACAGGCCTGCGAACGGTCCGGCGTGGTCGACTTTGCAGAATTGCTGCTGCGTGCCCACGAATTGATTCGCGATGTACCCGGGGTTCTCGATCACTACCAGCAACGTTTCAGCCATGTCCTGGTCGATGAATTCCAGGATACCAATACCATTCAGTACGCCTGGCTCAGGCTATTGACCCAAGAGCGTGAGAATCTCTTTGTTGTCGGCGACGATGACCAGTCGATCTATGGCTGGCGCGGCGCGAAGGTGGAGAACATTTACCGTTTTCAGAAGGAATACCCGGGCCACCAGCTGATTCGCCTGGAACAGAACTACCGGTCTACCGGGAACATCCTGGAAGCGGCCAACGCTCTCATTGCCAACAATGACGCCAGGCTGGGCAAGCAGTTGTGGACTTCCAGCGGGGAGGGCGAGCCGATAGATCTTTATGCTGCGTTCAACGAACTGGACGAAGCCTTTTATGTTATCGAGCGAATCAGGCAGTGGATAAATGACGGCAACGCCCGCCGCGATTGTGCCATTCTTTACCGTTCGAATGCGCAGTCGCGATTGTTCGAAGAAAAACTGGTGTTCGCCGGAATCCCGTACCGTGTCTATGGTGGCCTGCGCTTCTTCGACCGGGCGGAAATCAAGAATGCACTGGCTTATCTGCGTCTTGTTGCGAACCGCGACGACGATACGTCCTTTGAACGAGTGGTGAACGTACCGGCCCGTTCCATCGGCGCCAAGACCGTGGACGCGATCCGGGCAAAAGCCCGGGAGCTGGATCTGTCGCTCTGGCATGCCACCATCGCCTTGCTCAAGTCTGGAAAACCCGCCGCTCGAACCGCCAACGCGCTGAACCATTTCCTGGTGCTGATTGACGGCTTTGCCGCTGATTTCGTGGATCTTGATCTACCGGCGAAAATTCAACGAGTCACCGAAAAGAGTGGATTGATTGACTTGTACCGGCGGGAAAAGGGCGACAAGGGCGAGGCTCGGGTTGAAAACCTGGAAGAACTGGTCAATGCTGCCCGCCAGTTCGACTATGACGAGCAGAACGAGGAGGGACTGGGCGAGCTCGACCTGTTCCTGGCCCATGCCGCGCTCGAATCGGGTGAAACTCAAGGCGATGCGGATCAAGACTGTGTCCAGCTGATGACTCTGCATTCCGCAAAGGGACTGGAATTCCAGCAGGTGTTCATTGTCGGAATGGAGGAAGGGTTGTTTCCCGGGCAGAAATCGCTGGAAGAGGCCGATCGGCTGGAAGAAGAACGTCGCCTGGCTTACGTGGGTATGACTCGGGCCATGCAGAAACTGAACCTGGTTTATGCCGAGTCACGTCGCCTTTACGGTCGAGAGACCTTTCCCAGCCCGTCCCGTTTTATCCGCGAAGTTCCCGCCGAGACGATGCGCGAAGTTCGTGCCCGGGCGACGATCTCCCGCCCGGTTTCATTGGCATCGAAGCCGCGCCAACCCGGCTTGTCGGATGCCGCGTTCCGGCTGGGTCAGCGGGTCCAGCATGCCAAGTTCGGCGACGGCATCGTGCTCCAGAACGAAGGGGACGGGAAACAGGCCCGTGTTCAGGTCAATTTCGAACGGGCGGGCATGAAATGGCTGATGGTGGCTTACGCCAAGCTGCAGCCGCTCTGAGCTCATTTCGGGCCAGGCGGCTGATTCAAGGCGCGGTGTTGTTTAGTTGATACTCGGGGCAAGTTCGCCGTTCTCGTATTGAGACACCATGACCGACAGTGAAAGCGGTTTGATCCGAGAGGCGTGCCCTTCGCAACCGAAGCTCTTGTAACGGGCTTCGCAGATGCCTCGCATGGCACGGGTGGATTCCTTGAGAAATTTCCTCGGGTCGAAAACGGACCGGTTTTCTGCCATAAACCGACGGATTGCACCGGTCGATGCCATGCGCAGATCGGTATCGATGTTGATCTTTCGAACGCCGTGTTTGATCCCTTCCTGGATTTCTTCTACCGGAACGCCGTAGGTTTCGCCCATGTCACCGCCGTAGTTGTTGATGATTTCCAGCCAGTCCTGAGGGACGGAAGAAGAGCCGTGCATCACCAGGTGCGTATTGGGAATGCGTGCATGGATTTCCTTCACCCGCTCCATGGCCAGAATGTCTCCGGTGGGTGGACGGGTGAACTTGTAGGCGCCGTGACTCGTGCCGATGGCAATGGCGAGTGCGTCGACGCTGGTTTGTTTGACGAAGTCGGCGGCCTCGTCGGGATCGGTCAGGAGCAGGTCCATGCTGAGTTTGCCTTCCGCCCCGTGTCCATCTTCCTCGCCCATTTCACCGGTTTCCAGTGAGCCAAGGCAGCCGAGCTCTCCTTCCACCGATACACCACCCGCGTGGGCGGCCTTGACCACCTCTGCGGTTGTTTCGACATTGTATTCAAAGGTTGAAGGGGTTTTCATGTCAGGCATCAGCGAACCGTCCATCATCACCGAGCTAAAGCCAGATTGTATGGAACGAAGGCATACGGCAGGTTCAGAGCCGTGATCCTGGTGCATCACCACCGGAATATGCGGGTACTGTTCGACGGCTGCAACCACCAGGTGGCGAAGGAATGCTTCGCCGGCGTAGGAACGGGCGCCGGCAGACCCCTGCATGATGACTGGACTGTCGGTGGCATCTGCAGCCTGCATGATCGCGTGAACCTGTTCCATGTTGTTGACGTTGAACGCAGGCAATCCGAAATCATTTTCTGCCGCGTAGTCCAGAAGTTGTCTCATCGAGATCATGGGCATGTTTTTATCTCCTTAAATGATGTAAAAGCCCTTGCCGGAAGAAGGGTAAATTTATTGTGTAGTGAGTATATCAAGAGTGCTGTGTTGGCTGAATAGAGTGGAGCCGGTTGTGTTCCGAGCGGCCCTTCCGACGGGACGGATGGGTATCGGAATGCGTCGGAACGGATTCGCCGTGGTTCAGCCAATGTTCATGAATACGGTGAAGTACTTGCAGATCAATTCGTTCCGGATCGGATGTTTTGCCCGGCTCGAAACGGGTAGCTGTAGGGTTTCTAGCGCCATCCAGGTGTTCGACCAACAGCGCTGCGCCCTGGAAGCAATCGTTTCGGGTGTATTCGTTCCAAGTCACGATAGTAGGGATACCGGCCGACGATGCGGCGTTCAGTCCGGGTCCTGAATCCTCGAAGGCGAGACACTGGTTCGCAGAGATACCCAATTTCTGCAGTACCGCCCGGTAGATTTCCGGGTCCGGTTTTTTCCGGGTCGCGGTATCCCCGGCGCCGATGTACTGGAACCAGGACTCGATATTTTCCGCGAACGCATGTCGAAGCAGGGTTCGTACATTGGTTTCGTCGGATGACGATGCGATGGCCAGGGTCAGCCCTTTTTGGCGGGCCTCGTGGAGTAGTCTTTCGATCCCCGGGCGCGGTGAAAGTGCGCCTGTTTCAGCGATCGAAATGAAATGCCTGGTTTTTTTCTGGTACAGGTCTTCGATAAAGGCCTCCGGGTCGTCGGCGATCTGGCTGAGCCCATCGACCGCGGTAGAACCGAGGAAGTGTCGGAGTCTTTCCCGGGCTCCACACACCTTCACCAGGTGGCTGTAGGTTTCCTCGTCCCAGTTCCAGTTCAGTCCAGACTCGCTGAATGCTCGGTTGTAGGCGATTCGATGGCCCTGCCGTTCACTATCGATCAGCGTCCCGTCTACATCGAAGATCAGGGCTTTCAGCATACCGGTTTTACAGCGTCTGGGAGACCACCTCAACCACATGATCAACGGTCAGGTTGAACTCCCTGAACAGGTCTCCTGCGGGGGCAGATTCGCCAAATCGGTCGACACCGATGGCTTTTCCAGACAGACCGATGTACTTGTACCAGGAATCCGTTGATCCGGCTTCAACCGAGATCCTTGATGTTACCGAGCTCGGTAACACCGATTCTCGGTATTCGTTGTCCTGTTGAGCAAATGTATTGGTGGACGGCATGGAAACGACCCGAATTCTCTTACCTTGCCCGGACAGAATGCCTGCCGCTTCTGTAGCCAGACTGACTTCGGACCCGGTGGCAATGAGGATCGCCTCGGGTTCTCCATCGCAGTCGAGTAGGGTATAGCCGCCCCGCGTGATATTTTCCAACTGCTGGTCTGACCGGCTTTGATGAGGCAGGCCTTGGCGGGAGAAGATTAGGCAGGTGGGTCCTTCGCGGTTTTCGATGGCCACTTTCCAGGCAACGGCGGATTCGACTGCGTCACACGGCCTCCAGACCTGCATGTTGGGAATCAGGCGCAGAGAAGCCAGGTGTTCTACCGGTTGATGAGTGGGTCCGTCCTCGCCCAGTCCAATAGAGTCGTGGGTAAAGACATGGATCGCTCGGGTTTTCATCAGTGCGGCCATGCGAAGTGCATTTCGCGAGTAGTCGGAGAAGGTCAGGAAGGTCGCACCGAACGGAATCAGGCCTCCGTACAGGGACAGGCCGTTCATGATCGCGCTCATGCCGAATTCGCGTACGCCGTAGAAAACATAGTTTCCCGAGACTCCGCCCTTGTTGACATCCTCGGCTTGTGGCCATAGGGTGAGGTTCGAGGCCGCCAGGTCCGCGGAACCCCCGATCAGCTCTGGAAGCAGGGGCGCGTAGGCGCTGATGCTGTTCTGGGAGGCTTTGCGGCTGGCGATGTTCTCGGCTTTTCGATCCGTTTCATGGATGAAATCGGTGGCTGCCTTTTCCCAGTCTTCCGGTAACTGACCGGATTGTCGCCGTCTGAATTCTTCAGCAAGCTGCGGATACAGTCGAGCGTATTCGTCAAAATGGTTGTTCCAGTCGTTTTCGAGGCCCCGGCCCTTTTCTTTTGCATCCCAGCCCTGGTAAATCCCCTCGGGGACCTCGAAAGGCGGATGGGGCCATCCGATGGTTTCTCGAACCAGTGCCACCTCATCGTCACCGAGCGCCGCCCCATGACAGCTTTCGGTTCCCTGCTTGTTCGGCGAGCCCCATCCGATCAGGGTTTTGCAGCAGATGAGAGTTGGTTTGTCCGAATGACGACGGGCGTCTTCGATCGCCTGCTTGACGGCATCGGCATCGTGGCCGTCGATGTCCGGAACAACTTGCCAGCCGTAGGATTCAAATCGCTGGGGTACGTTGTCTGTATACCACCCCTCGACTTCGCCATCGATCGAAATTCCATTGTCATCGTAAAAGGCAATCAACTTGCCAAGACCCATGGTTCCAGCCAGCGAGCAAGCCTCGTGGGAGATTCCTTCCATCAGGCAGCCGTCGCCCATGAATGCGTAGGTGTAGTGATCGACGACGTCATACCCGGGTTTGTTGAACCGGTTCGATAAGGTTCTTTCCGCTAAGGCCATGCCCACGGCGTTGGCCAGCCCCTGTCCCAGGGGGCCTGTCGTGGTTTCCACGCCGGGTGCATAACCGTACTCGGGGTGGCCAGGGGTTTTGGAGTGCAGTTGGCGGAAATTCTGTAGATCATTAATGGATAAATCGTATCCCGACAGGTGAAGCAGGGAATAGATCAGCATCGATCCATGCCCATTCGACAAGACGAAACGATCGCGGTTTGGCCATGCAGGGTTGGCGGGGTTGTGCAAAAGGTAATCGTTCCACAGGACTTCCGCGATGTCTGCCATCCCCATGGGTGCACCTGGGTGTCCAGAGTTCGCTTTCTGGACGGCGTCCATGCTGAGCGCACGTATGGCGTTCGCAAGATCTTTGCGCGATGGCATATTGGTCTCCTGAAGAGTTCTTTTCGACACAAAAACGGCTTGGTCGAGTCAAGCTGTCGACAATCCACGATTGAAAAAACGGCCCGACGCAAAAAGCCCCATAGCATACCAGATTTTAGATTCCTTGGGTGAGTGGTCAGAAGTGGATGCTTCGGTCACTCTGAAATGGTTTGTGATGCGCGGGAAGGGAAGGCGGCCTGGACACGGCTCAGCCTGTATTTGATGTGAGGAGGGTTGCCTGGTGACTGAGACTCTTGCTCTTGCGGCAGGACCGGTTTCGCCCTGCTTTGGAAATGGCCTGATCCTGACTGGTATTGGTTTGTGCAATCAAGTGGTGTCGATCAGTGATCGATGCAAGCCTGATCCGCCTTGCCCGTCAGGCAGGGGTGTTGAAGCTGATGGGTTCGACGACGAACCCATCGAGAGAAACGGAGCGCATAGCAAGCAAAAGCGCGCCATTAAGGCGCGCTACCTGCCACTTGGGGTGACGGCTGGTCAGAGAATGTCGACCGTGGTTCGTTATCAGTATCCTGAAGCGGTCTTGATTCTGCCGAATAGGCCTTGAAGAGGCTGCGTGGCTTTTGCGAATAACGGGCCGAGAGTGGTCTTCAGTATCTGGATGACCTGGTTGCCCACCTTGCTGTTTACTGCCATTGTGCCTTTGGAAAGCAGCTGGCTGGCCAGGCGACTTTCTTGTTCCACGCGCAACTGGTCGATTTGGTGGTTGGCTGCCGACAGTTCCTCTTCAAGCGCCAGGCATTGCTGCACCGTAGCGACGAGTCGCTTTTTTTTCCCGTGCCCCACCAAGATGGATAGGACAAGGACAACCAATCCGCCGATCACGGCGCCAACGGCAAGTGCTGCAGTCGGGCTGCCCGAGCCCGACGTGGCCAGATTAGTCAATTCTGAAACGAAATCCAATACTCGACTCTGCATTATGTTTCCTCCTCAGTGCCACCCTGTCTCAACATCAGCAGGCTGGGCCATTCTTATTTATTATTGCCAGCAATTGCGCAGGCTATTCGGAGATGAAATCGTCCGCCCTGTCTACCTCAATAGCGGATCCACCAGCCTTATTTCGGCGAGTGTTTTACCGAATGGTCGAAAGAAGATTCAGGCAAAGGATGGACTGCAAAAAGCAGCCACAGCGGCACGAAGTACCGACCTTCGTGTTCAGCCCAATGGTGAACAATGGTTGATTGCTACGTTACCGTCCTCTGTAGACCCCCCGAACGCACGGTTTTGCGGTAGCCTTCCAGGCCCTGGTTAAATCCATGACTTCGCTTGCAATCCGCCAGAATTTGACTCAATTATGGCAAGAATTACATGACTCCACGATGGAGTCTGCTCTGGATTGATCTGAAAGTAAAGACTCGCCCTATCAATCGGTTGCTGTAAGCCATGCCACGCGGGCCTGCTTTTCAAAATTGCCGGTTGAAGCGTTTGGAAGCGTCGAATGGTTGTCGAGGCATCGTTGCGGACACACGATAATCGGTACCGATGCTGCGTTGTTCTGCAGGCGGTAGTTTGCCGGGTCTCGGACAAATCCGATCCAGACAATCCGGATGAACATAGCCTGTTCATCCGGATTGATTTCCCCGGGGATTGGCGGTTTTCAGGGTTGGGGATTACTGCTCCGGAGTTTCCTTCAACACTTTAAGAATGTAGTAAACGAGAAGGGGCAGGATGCCGAAGAGGAAAACTGTTGAACCGTCGTTGCCAAAGATCAGTAGCAGAAGAAGCCAGGTTGTGATCGCGGCAGGTGCGTGGCGTTCTTTCCTTTCCAGGATATCCCGTGAGAAGGCGGTTTTTACAAAGGTAAGGGTATTTTCCGACTCAGAATGTTCCTTGCACAACTGTGATCCGACTTCCTTTGCGCACCGAATCTTTCCTACCACCAAGTCCACTAACTCTTTTAGGTTCATAAGTTCCTCCTCATTTGATCGTAACGAACGTTCTAGCGAGTTTGTCCAGAACCTGCCTGAATGCAAATGGAACGAGGAACCTCGGTATGCGGAATCAATCAGTCTTCAAGAATGGATACGGTGTTCAGCTAAGTTTCCATTCTTCGGTAGCATCGTTGGCTCGGTCAGGCTGGAACGGGTTCATTATTTATTGTT
>JANXGZ010000205.1 GCA_024958995.1 Methylococcales bacterium
CCGGTCGCGCAGCAGCGGCAAAGGCTTTCGCGATTTTCGGCAAGTGGTCCCGGCGCAAGCCTTCCAACTTCTTCGCAACCGCTTTGTTCTGTTCCATCGATTCAAACCGTGCCTGGCGGTAACTGGAACTGAGGATGAAACCTGCCATGGCATAGTAGTCGCGCTGGCGTATGGCATCGAACTTGTGGTCGTGGCAGCGGGCGCAGGCTACGGTCAATCCGAGGAAGGTCTTGCTCATCACGTCGACTTTGTTGTCGAGGCGATCGCATTCGTCCTGACGGAGATCCACCGGGGCTTCTAGCATCTCTCCAAAGAAGGGCCAGCCGGTGGCGAGGATGGATTCGTTGGCTCCAGTTTCGGGATGCAGTCGAGGGTTTTCCAACAGGTCGCCTGCGAGATGCTCGGTGACCAGGGAATCGTAGGGGAGATCCGCATTGAACGCACGTACCAGGTAGTCGCGATACCGGTAGGCATTGGGCACAATGGAATCGCCTTCATGGCCGCGCGATTCCGCATAGCGCACGAGGTCCATCCAGTGGCGTGCCCACCGCTCTCCGTAGTGGGGAGAATCCAGCAGTGCGCGCACAAGCGTGCGTTTGCGATTCTTGGACGTGTCATTGAGGAAGGTCTGGATATCCTCCGGTTTCGGCGGCAAACCGGTGATGGCGAAGTATACGCGCCGCATCCACACCCGGTCATTGGCTGGCCCAGCTGGTTTCAGCTTCTCAGCTTCCAGCTTCCGGAGCACAAAGCGATCAACCGCATCCGTTGGCCAGGCCGAGTCCTTTACCTTGGGCGGTTCAACTTGCCTGGGCGTTTTCCAGATCCAGGGCAAGCGGTCGCGGAAATTTTCGAAGTCGAACTTTTGACCTGCGAAGGTTGCACTTGCCATGATGCAGCAGACGAGGATAGGAAGCGGACGACTCATCGATACCGATTTATATGACTTTCGTTATGAGTTGTCGATCGTTTGATCGAAATTCAAGATCCCGGATGATTATTCATTCACTCGACCATCTCAGATAAACCATCAATCACGGTGAGACCCAAGTCTACCGTGAAGATCACACAACTCTCGACACAGAGTACACAGTCCTATCCACGGCTAATCCTATGGGCTTCCCTGAATCAGGATGATGGTTTAGGGTTCTCTCTAGAAATAAAAGTACTGATTCCAATTTTGATAGGACACTTTATAGTACTTAACAATTAAATTGAGATATGCGATGTCAGGCAGAAGCATTAAGGTGAATCGCTTCATTCCTCTGCTGCTATTTGTCGGGGCCACCGACTTTGCTCAAGGGCAGGAGCCTGCGGTTACCGAAAAGAAAACCACGCCCACGTTTCATAACGAGGAAACCCCCACGATTGCAGCATTCTTCAAGGCACACTGCACGAAGTGTCACAATGCTGAAAAGAAAAAGGGCGGAATCAACCTTTTGAAGTTTACGGATTTCCGTCAGGAGAATGCCAAGCACTGGCAGGAGGTGCTGGACAACCTGCAGCGCGGCGACATGCCGCCTGAAAAATCCATTCAGCCCAATATCAAGAATCGCAAGCTCTTCGTGGGGCAGGTGCTTGCCCGGCTTGATGAGGTATTTGCCGATTCGGGTGAACGGGACTTTCGGTTTACTCGCTTAAGCAACAGTCAAATCGCGTGGAGTTTGCGCGACTTGCTCAAGATCGACCGGGACTTCAGTACCGATCTCATCGGGGATCCGGTGGGCAAACATGGGCAGTCCCTGCAATCGAATCTGGAACTGACCGCCGGTCACATGGAGGTGTACCTGAGTGCCTTGCAGTCTGCCGTCGAATTGGCAGTGCCCGACTTGAACAACCCACCGAAACCATACGTCCTGAAAGGAAACGACTGGGAAAAGCAACATTACCTCAACCGGAACGATTTGGCTCATGGAAACCGTCGCAAACATCGCCGTTACCGCGGTCCAAAATGGCTGGGCGACGACTTCGAGGTCCCTGTTCCTCCCAATCACTTCTTCCGTATCTACGTCGACGACAACCGGCCTGAAGGCCAGTTCCGCCTTCGCATTCGTATGCGAAATGAACCGCCTCAAGATGGAGGTGCCCTTGCTAAGCACGAATTTTCTGTCTTCTTCGACAGAGGATTCAAATCACCTCAGCACACAATTGGCAGTTTCACGGTGGAAGCGAAGCCCG
>JANXGZ010000138.1 GCA_024958995.1 Methylococcales bacterium
CGGTAGTTGCAAAAACATTTCAGGCGATAGGGCGGCGGTAGTTTTTTTGTAAAGCTGGTTTAGGTATTCGAGAAGACCGGGGACGGAATCCGTTTCCCTGCAACGTTATGACTGATCTTGCGATTCGAAATGAAGCACCATTGCCGCAGGAGAAGCTGGTTCGACAACTGGCGGGCGTTCTGCGAACCTATCTCGGGCAGAATCAAGTCGAGAAGGTTCTCAAAGCATATTATTTCGGAGCCCAGGCCCACTCCAACCAGGTTCGCCTGAGTGGCGAAGCCTATATCTGCCATCCCCTTTCCGTTGCGCTGATTCTGGCCGAAATGCGTCTGGACGCCAATGCTATAACGGCAGCGATCCTGCACGACGTGATCGAGGATACCGATGTTTCGAAGCGCAAGATCTTGTTGGAATTCGGTAAAACTGTCGCAGACTTGGTTGATGGAGTTAGCAAACTGACCCAGCTGGACAGCAGGTCCAGGGCCGAGGCTCAGGCCGAAAATGTTCGCAAGATGTTTCTCGCCATGGCCCGCGACCTGCGGGTCATTATCGTGAAATTGGCGGACCGGGTTCATAACATGCGAACCTTGGGCGTAATGCCGCCGGACAGGAAAAGGCGGATTGCAAACGAAACGCTGGAGATCTACGTTCCGCTCGCTAACCGTCTTGGGATGAACAATATCCGGATTGAACTTTCCGAGCTGGCTTTCCAGGCAATGTACCCGCTTCGTTATCGTGTGATTGACAAGGCGGTCAGGAATGCCCGTGGACAGCGTAAGGAAGTGGTTCGAAAGATCGAATCTGCCATCAAGAAACGGCTGAACGACAGCGATTTAAAGTGCTAAGTCTATGGTCGCGAAAAGAACCTCTACAGCATCTACCAAAAGATGGTCGACAAGAACATCCCGCTGTCGGAGGTCTTCGATGTTTATGCGTACCGACTGGTGGTTGAAAAAGCGGACGACGGTTACCGTGCACTCGGCGTTGTGCATTCCTTGTATAAGCCGGTTCCCGGGCGCTTCAAGGACTACATCGCGCTGCCCAAGGAAAACGGATACCAGTCGCTTCATACGGTGCTGGTGGGGCCCTACGGCTTGTTTCTGGAAATGCAGATTAGAACTCGTGAAATGCACAGGATGGCTGAGTCTGGGATTGCTGCCCACTGGCTATACAAGGGGGATGCTAATAAGCTGTCCTACAGCCACGAACCAACAAACGAGTGGTTGAGGGACCTGCTTGAGGTTCAGAAGAGTGCCGGTAATTCGCTGGAATTTATCGACAACCTCAAGGTTGACCTGTTTCCTCAACAGGTTTATGTCTTTACTCCCAAGGGTAGCATCGTGAAGCTTCCCAAGGGAGCAACGATCGTCGATTTCGCATATGCCGTACATACCGATGTGGGCAATGCAACTGCATCGGCCAGGGTCGACAGGGTGCTGGTTCCGTTGCAGACTCGATTGGAGAATGGGCAGACCGTTGATGTAATTACCGTGGAATGGGCGCGGCCCAATCCTTTGTGGCTGAACTTTGTCGTTACTGTAAAGGCGCGTGCAGCGATCCGTACCTACCTTCAAAACTTCAAGAAAAAGGAGGCCATTGCCCTCGGGCGTCGGCTGTTGAGCAGAGAGCTTCATGCACACGGAATAAGGTTGGAAAGTGTTTCCGAAGAACGGCTCGAGAATGTTCAGAAAATACTGCAATACGTTTCCCTGGATGCTCTTTTAGAGGATATCGGACTGGGAAACCGTTTGCCTTTCCTGCTGGTCAATCGCTTTTTTCTGGAGGAGAATATCGTAGGGTCGAGCTGCGGTGAAACGGGCATGTCTTCCGGGCCCCCTTTGTTGATTAAGGGAACGGAAGACATGGTTACCACCCGGGCGAAATGCTGTCGGCCGATTCCGGGTGATCCGATCGTCGGTTTCTTCAACCCTGGAAAGGGGATCGTGATTCATGTGGATGATTGCAAGAACGTAATCAAAAGGCTACGGCAGGACAAGGGCTGGTTGGATGTGCAATGGGATTCCGATGTTAAAGCGGATTTCTCGGTAGAAATCCGCTTGGAAGTGGAGAACAAGCGCGGCACGCTAGCAACGATTGCCTCGACCATTTCAATGATGGGCTCGAGTATCGAAATGGTCGATATCCGAGATCAAAACGATGAAATATCATTGGACTTCATCACCTTCACGGTTCACGATCGTACCCACCTGGCCAGTGTCATGCGCAAATTGCGCAAGCTGCAGATTGTTGTCAAGATCTCTAGAGTCAAGCTGTAGTTTCCGGGTTCCCGGAGGTAGATACCAGGCCCCCGTGGTGTATTGACCCCTGCCGGAGCAGGGAACCGAGGTTTAACCTGAGAAAGTCATGAAAAGAGAAATTATATCGACACCGGAAGCACCGCAGGCTATTGGCACCTATTCACAGGCGATCAAGATCAATGATGTTGTTTATTTGTCCGGCCAGATCCCGCTTGACCCAGAATCCATGTCGATGGTGGGAGGCGGGATCGGGGAACAGATCCACCGGGTATTCCAGAACCTCACTGCCGTAGCCCGTACAGCTGGCGGGTCGTTGGATGATTTCGCCAAGTTGAATATTTACCTGACCGATTTGTCCAACTTTCCAGTGGTCAACGAAATCATGGCAGAGTATTTCGAGGAGCCGTATCCTGCGCGCGCCGCGATCGGCGTAGCCGCCCTGCCCAAGGATGCCGGAGTGGAGATGGATGCCGTCATGGTTCTGGGCCAAGAAAACACTACTGACTGAATCTCGCGACTGTTGAACGCGACTCCGTACGGTCCTGAGACGGTTGCCGTCAGCCAACTCCGAGGGGTTGGGGCACAGATCTCGAGGCGCCTTGCCAAGCTGGAGGTTCACTCCATCAGCGACTTGCTGTTCCATCTGCCGTTTCGCTACGAAGACCGTACCCGTGCCTGCCCGATCGGCGGTCTTGTTGTGGGCAGTAAGACACTAGTCGAAGGCCGCGTTGAAATTGCCGAAATCATGATGCGTCCGCGGCGGACTCTGGTCTGCAGAATCGGTGATGGAACAGGGTTATTGACCCTGCGATTTTTCTATTTCAATTCTGCTCAGAAGGTTAGGTTGGGCAGGGGTGCCAGGATTCGCTGTTTTGGGGAAGTTCGTGCCGGATTCAACGGACTGGAAATGATTCACCCCGAATACCAACCAGTGCCGGAAGCCGAGATTGCTGAGGATTTGCAGGTGCTTACAGCGGTTTACCGGCTGACTGACGGGATTAGTCAGGCCCGCATGCGACGTATCGTTACCCAAGCCATTGAATGGTGGAAAGGGACAGAGGGTCCATCAGGGCTGCAGGATCTGTTACCGGCGCCGCTGGTCGAAAGCCTGGGGTTTCCGGCACTGGAGACTTCGCTGGCGATGCTACATGAGCCTCCTGCCGAAATGTCGGTAGAACAGCTTTCGGCATGGGAACATCCGGCCCAGCATCGGCTGGTCTGCGAGGAGTTGATCGCCCATTATCTTTCCCTGAGCCAGGCCAGAATGCAGGGCAGGAAGAAGAAGGCTCGGGTTTTCGAAGAAACAGGGGTGACCGTTGACAGATTTCTGCAGGCACTGCCCTTCGATCTTACCGGTGCACAGGTACGGGTGATTCGTGAAGCGGCGGATGATCTTTGTTCCGGCCATCCGATGATGCGTCTGGTACACGGTGACGTAGGGTCTGGAAAAACCGTGGTTGCGGCCTGTTGTTCTTTATCGGTCCTTGCTGACGGTTGGCAGGTGGCACTGATGGCGCCGACCGAACTATTGGCCGAACAGCACCATTCCAATTTTAGCCAGTGGCTGGAACCTCTGGGAATAACCGTCGGTTTTCTATCCGGCAATCAGCCGGAAAAGGTTCGTAAGGAGACACTGAAACTGATTCGTTCAGGATCCATCGGTGTTGTAATCGGAACGCATGCCCTGTTCCAGCAGGCGGTCAGTTTTAGCAAGCTGGGGCTGGTCATCATCGATGAACAACATCGCTTCGGGGTGGACCAGAGACTGGCCTTGCGGGACAAAGGTCAGGTTGACGGGTACGTGCCCCACCAGCTGGTCATGACGGCAACACCGATTCCAAGGACCCTGGCCATGCTTCGGTTTGCCGACCTGGATGTCTCGGTCATCGATGAATTGCCACCAGGCCGCAAGCCGGTAAAGACCTCGGTGATCCCGGCTTCACGTCGTGAAGAGGTCATTGACCGGATCAGTGCTTGGATTGCCGGGGGTCGACAGGCCTATTGGGTCTGTACCTTGATCGAAGAGTCGGATGCCCTTCAGTGTGAGGCGGCCGAAAAAACTGCTGCGAATCTGGGGAAAGCGCTTTCTGATATTCGGGTAGGGCTGGTGCATGGCAGAATGCCGGCAATGGAAAAAAATGCTGTCATGCAGTCATTCAAGCAGCACCGCTTCGATCTGTTGGTCGCGACTACTGTGATCGAAGTGGGCGTGGACGTTGCCAACGCGGACCTGATGGTGATCGAGAATCCAGAGCGGCTCGGTCTGGCTCAGTTACACCAACTTCGTGGCCGAGTCGGGCGTGGAGCGGGGAAGGGTTTTTGCCTGTTGATGTACCAGGCCCCGCTTTCCAGTTTGGCAAAGGAGAGACTTTCCATGTTGCGAGAAACCACCGACGGTTTTAGACTTGCCGAAAAGGATCTTGAACTTCGCGGGCCCGGTGATGTAATGGGTACGCGCCAGACCGGTCAGAACCAATTTCGTCTGGCCGACCTTGGAAGGGACCGGAGTTTGCTCGAGCTGGCTGTCGCCGCTGCCCGGCGTATTCAGACCGAATTTCCCGAGTACGTCCAACCTCTGATTCAGCGCTGGGTCGGTGGCGCAGCGAGGTATGCTAATGTTTGAAGCGCTAAAAGCCGGATAATTGATTCGCCAACCTGAACTCTCTTTTGACTTTCCCGAATCTCGCAGATGGCCATCTGGCTGCGTGGGTTCGGTGAATCTTTCCTAAGGGTTATTCACTTGCATAAACGAAGTGCAATATTTTTGCGCCAACCTGACTGGTATCCCAACCGG
>JANXGZ010000151.1 GCA_024958995.1 Methylococcales bacterium
GGAATCAGCAGATGCGGGCTATCCGGCCGGTCCGTCACAAGGCCACCACCGTGAAAGGTCGCTCCTGCGCCAATACGATCAGGGACCGCTGCGGCGGTTCGAAGTACGATCGGGCCACCCATACAGTATCCTGTTGTGCCGATTTTCCTGGTCACATCAACAGATTTTTGTGCATCAAGGAATGTGACGAAGGCCTTTGCATCGATCAGGTTCGTCGCAGTTGTCGCAGTAGCCTGGTAATAAGGCATGATCCTGGCCCTTACTTCCGGATCACCGAAGCTTTCTCCTTCTGCTACTACCGGCGCCTTAGCGCTGCGATAAAAATGGTTCACACAAAGGACCGCGTACCCGGATTCTGCCAATCGGGTTGCCATCATTCGAAAGGCTGGTCTTAATCCCCGGATGTCGGGCCAGATGATGACACCAGGGTGCTTGCTTTTGGCTGGATGGACGAAAAAGCAATCAGCAACCCCATCCGGCGTCGTTACATTCACTTCGTTGCCAGTAACCTCCACGGCACCGACGACGCCTGGAAGGGCCATCATCACTGCGGCACCTGCGGTTAGTGTATTAAACTCACGGCGGGACAATTTGGATTTCAGATATTCTGCGGCGTCTCTTTCTGTATCTTCATCACACATTAACAATTGTTCCTGTTCAAATGGTCCTTACTCCGACTTTACCTTGAGAGGCTCTTTAAAGGAACAATCCGGGCATCGCTGTCACCGGGACCCCTGGCCTGGGGCTAACCTTCCCGTCTCACGAAAAACCCGCACGAAATTCCCGCCCCATATTTTCTCAATTTCTTCAGCCGAATAACCCCGCGCCAATAGTGCAATGGTCACATTCAGCGCTTCACTGGCATCAGCAAAACCTTCTATACCACTACCGTGATTAAAATCAGTACCGATCCCCACATGGTCAATACCGACTCGCGCAACGATATAATCCAGGTGCTCCAGCATGTCATCAATCTTTCCTGGCCCCAGTAGCTCACTGACAGATCCAAGGAATGCTTTCTGTATTTCCGCGTCGTCTATTTCCCAGTACAACTCAAAGGGGTAGTAATAGTCTTCTTCGATACCTGCGACACGACGAACGGCGCGAATCTGGTCATCCAGTGCTTTATCGGTGGAGTCAAACAGGTATCCCCTAAAAGGGGCGACATGGATCACCCCGCCACTTTCCCCAATCCCGTCGATTTCCTGATCAGAAAGGTTTCGACTCACATCTGAAAGTTGCCGGACGTTGGAATGGCTGGCAATGACAGGAGCGCTGGACAGGTCTAAAACCTGAAGCGTTGCCGCTCGTGATAATTGCGATACATCAATGATCCCACCCAGCTCATTGATCCGTTTAATCGCAGACCTACCAAGCTCTGACAGGCCACCGTGCTCCTCAACTGGTTCATGAGCACCTTGTTCCGCAATGTAAATCGGCCGCGACGAATCAGCAAAATCATTGTGACCCATGTGCGTTAGAGCAAACACTCGAACACCAGCGTCGAAGAAACTATCCAGTACAGAAACGTCAGTACCCAGTATCCTTGCATTCTGAAATCCGAGAATGAGTGCACCCTTGCCACTTCTATAAGCACCTACCAGTTCGTCTGCCGAACGCGCCAGGACCAGATTGTTAGATGGATCCTCTGTCAGCTTTATTACCGTGGCGAGTTCTTCTTCTGCTTTGGCCCGCGACTCAGCGTAGCCTTGTGCATCTCTTGGCCCGGGTCCGACTGCAACGGCCATTACCACTGCATCCACCCCGCCGGCCCGCATTTTGTCCGGCGCGACCCGTGAACGGCCATCTGCCCCGGCATACCGGGATTCCTTGCCGGGGATCTCGATATCCGCATGGGCATCAAGCACCAGCGCGCGCTGGTGGATCTCTTCCGCGCTCGGGCTCAAAGCTGCTGTTAGTGGCTCCATGACATCAGGCACAGGTTCAGTGCAGGCGACGAGCATTAAAAGCCCAAACAACAGGAAGGTAAAACCAGGTTTATAGATCACGCGATGACTCCGTATTATTGAACTGACTCTAACATGACCGACAAGCATCAGCTGTCGGCTCTTTGGACAACGTCCCATAGGTTCCCGAAGGGGTCTTCGAAAATGGCGGTGATCCCATACGCCGTCT
>JANXGZ010000008.1 GCA_024958995.1 Methylococcales bacterium
TCCTTCAGCCCCCAGTTCCTATACATCCTGGCATGCAGGAAGTACTGGTTGATCGCCGTCAGTTCATTGGTGAGAACCCGGTTAAGGTATTCGATGACCTTGTTGTTTCCTTGCATCGTTGGCTCCTTGAAAATTGCGTCAATCGACTTCCGTTTCGAGGGCCGAATGACGGGTCTGAAGGACTAAATCCCCATGTTGCTCAGGGTCATCATTACATCATTCAATATTCCGGTGATTCTGGGATGTGAAACCTCGAAATGTGACACCGTGTCGGAGACGGTTTTGGTCAGTGAATTGTGGTAATCCAGGTCGTCAGGACTTCCCAGCTTTCTTTCCAGAGTCTGGATTAGCAATTCGAGTTTCTGCTTGGACTCCAGATCTTGCTCAGGCAATCTGGAAACTTCGTTGCGAAGATCAATCAGGGTTTGTTCCAGTTTTCTGTCCATTTCGGTCGTTCCTCTTGTGCAAAGCTGCTGAAATCATTCTAGCAGTACGCCGAAAAATTTTGTATGTGCGGCATAGGGTTCTTTCTGTCCTCGTAGTTCTTGCGTTTCACTGGACATGTTTTCGTGGGGTGACCACTATGGTAGAGATGGAAATTTTAATATATAATGAGAATCATTCGTACTTGCTCGATCATTACGGGTCGCGAATCGGGATCTTCAATTAAGGGCGATGGTTGGCATCGCTAAGGTTTTTACCCGGTCGAATTCAATTCTGAAACGGTGCAGGGAGTTGTGATGGTTGCAAATGATATTACTACGAACATTCGGTCCTTTCCTCTCAGTATGGCGGGTGAAGGGGACGAGGTCCGTATCGTCATGCACCGGGGCGGCGCCGGCCTGGACAAGCGCCTCGCCTCGATGGGGCTTCAGATTAATAGCAAAATCGAAATTCTTCAGCGGCTTGGTGGTTCCCTGGTAGTCGCGGTCAATGATATCCGCCTGGCACTTGGTGCTGGAATGGCGCACAAGATCATGGTCTTGCCCGCCTAGCGCGTTGCGCCGAGGCGAGAAGCCAGTCAAACTCGCCCGGCCATATTGGCGGGGCCGTCCATCATCCAGTTCATCGATCCGGTAGAACAAGGTTGCCTGACAGTATACAGAATATGAAAGTTGGCGAATCCGGCCGTATCGTCGGTTTTGGAAAGGCTGCGAGTCCCTACCGCAGGAAACTGCTTGCAATGGGACTGACGCCTGGCGCCGAGTTTTCCGTAACCAGGTTCGCCCCCATGGGCGATCCTGTGGAGATCAAGATCAGGGGCTTCTCTCTGAGTCTGCGCAAGGAAGAAGCGGTCGGTCTTGTCATCGAGAGACTCTAGCGAATGTCGGAACAATACACTATCGGAGTGGTCGGGAATCCCAACTGTGGGAAAACCACGCTTTTCAATGCTCTGACCGGAGCCCGCCAGCAAGTTGGGAACTGGCCGGGTGTGACGGTGGAACGAAAAACCGGTAAATATCGATTCCAGGATGTGGGTTTCAACCTGGTCGACCTGCCTGGGACCTATTCCCTTGATGTTACGGATGAAGCGGTTTCCATCGATGAACAGATCGCCCGCGACTATGTGGCTGAACGCGAAGCGGATCTGATCGTCAATATCGTCGACGCCTCAAACATCGAAAGGAATCTTTATCTGACCTCCCAGTTGCTGGAGATGAAAATCCCGATGTTGGTGGCACTCAACATGATGGATGTGGCAGTTGAACGGGGATTGATGATCGATACCAGATTGTTGGCGGCGAAACTGGGTTGCCCGGTCATTTCTCTTGTGGCCGCGAAAAACCGCGGTATTGAGGAACTCAAATCAATGGTCCTCCGGGTTGCATCGGATGATTATGTCCCGACAGCCCGGATTTCGTATGATCCGGCTTTCGAATCCGTGATTGCTCAGGTCAAGTTGCTGTTGCCACCGGCGCTCGATTCTGCAAAGTACGAGCCGCGCTGGCTGGCCGTGAAACTACTGGAAGATGATTCACTGGCGAGGCGAGTGGCTGGAGAAGCTGCTTATTCAAGGGTCCGAATGATCCGTGATGCGGCCGAAAATGAGCTTGAAGACGATGTGGATATCATCGCCGCGGATGGCCGTTACACATTCGTGAATGAACTGGTACAGGCCGCGGTGTCGAAGACCACGGAACTGAAGCGCAGTACATCGGATAAAATTGACCGGATCGTTTTGAACCGCGTTCTCGGTATTCCGATCTTTCTGCTGGTTATGTATTCCATGTTCATGCTCACGATTAACGTCGGAAGCGCCTTCATCGACTTTTTCGATATCCTGGCAGGAACCTTTTTTGTTGACGGCTTGGCGCACCTTTTGACGGAAAACGGTGCGCCCGGATGGTTGGTCCTGGTGTTGGCCAAAGGGGTCGGTGCGGGCATCCAGGTGGTGGCGACCTTCATTCCGATTATCGGTTTCCTGTACCTTTTTCTTTCCGTTCTCGAAGATTCCGGGTACATGGCAAGGGCGGCTTTCGTGATGGACCGGTTCATGCGTTTTATCGGGCTACCGGGCAAGGCATTCGTGCCTTTGCTGGTCGGTTTCGGTTGTAATGTGCCGGCTATCATGGCGACGCGGACGATGGAAAGCCAACGTGACCGCGTGTTGACCATCCTCATGAATCCCTTCATGTCCTGCGGAGCGCGGTTGCCGGTTTATGCGCTTTTTGCGGCGGCTTTTTTCCCGGTCGGCGGACAGAATCTTGTTTTCGGCCTGTACCTGATCGGTATCGGGGTGGCGGTCATCACCGGACTGATCATGACCAAAACCGTGTTCCATGGACATTCGGCCCCCTTTGTCATGGAACTCCCAACGTACCATCTGCCAACATTCAAAGGCGTTTTGCTACGGACATGGGATCGTCTGAATGCCTTTCTGTTTCGTGCCGGAAAACTGATTATACCGATGGTCCTGGTTCTGAATACCCTCAATGCGATCGGTACGGATGGCAGTTTCGGTAATGAAAATACCCGGCATTCGATTCTCAGCGAAATTGGCCGCACGATCGTGCCGATCTTCTCTCCGATGGGGCTGAAAGAAGATAACTGGCCGGCAGCAGTGGGAATATTTACCGGTATTTTGGCCAAGGAAGCGGTCGTGGGGACACTGGATGCTCTTTATACCCAGTTGGGTGAAACGGATGATCCATCGGCGGCAAGTACGCAGACGCCTAACGGTTTTGACGTCGAGGCCGGCATCTACACGGCTTTTGCGTCGGTCCCGGAAAATCTTGGCGCCCTCGGAGAGCGGTTGCTGGACCCGCTGGGGCTGGACATCGGAAACGTCGATGATCTGTCCATTGCCGCCGAGGAGCAGAAAGTGACTGAGGTCACTTTCGGAGCGATGCGTTCTCGGTTTGATGGTCAGGCTGGGGCATTTGCCTATCTGCTGTTTATTCTGCTGTATTTCCCCTGCGTGGCGGCTACCGCAGCCGTGTATCGGGAAACCAATCTTGGCTGGACCCTGTTCGTAACATGCTGGACTACGGGTCTGGCCTACATGTCGGCGACCATTTATTATCAGTCTGCGGTTTTCTCGCGACACCCCTTGTATTCTTTTTCCTGGATCTCGGGGCTGATTGTTTTCTTTCTGCTGGTAGTGCTGGCGCTGAGGATATATGGTCGCCGCCGCAACGAGGCGAGTGGGCACCTGGTGCACGAGGTCTGATTGATGCTGCTTGGCGAGATTCGTAACTATCTTCAGGAAAACCGGCGGGTGCTTCTCTCGGACCTGGCAAACCGGTTCGATACGGATGACGATGCACTCAAGGGAATTCTGCAGAAATGGGTCAGCAAGGGGAAAGTAAGAAAACTCTCCGGTGACGGCGCCTGTTCAAGTAGTTGCGGCAAGTGTGATCCTTCGATGATCGAATTGTACGAATGGATCGATTAGTGGCTTTCACCGGGGGACGATTCAGGTTGAAAACGCGTTTGGTTGGTGATTTGATCGAGCGGACAGTAAGGATTTAGGGCCGGGCAAACGAAAGTCTCTGATTGCAGTGGCCTCCCGAGTTGCCTATCCTTTGCAGCCGGAAGTCCACTGATTTTGACCAAACGATGCATTTACTCCTCTGGATTATCATTTTTACTCTGCTCGGCGGGATACTCAGCGTAGTCGCCGCCTCGGTCTTTCTCTGGCTACCGGAGAAACAGCGGGCTCGCTTGCTGCCCCACGGGGTCAGTTTTGCAATTGGCGCACTGTTGTCAGTGGCGTTTATCGGCTTGATTCCGCAGGCTTTCGAAGGAGCGGATAGCCAGCTCTTGGAAAATCTATCACTGACGATCCTCGGGGGTATCCTGACATTTTTCCTGCTCGAGAAGCTTTTGCTCTGGCGTCACAGCCATTCCGGCGAATGCGCGGGACACGGAGCGAACGAACTTCTCGGCCCCCAGCCTTCGGGGGTACTGATCTTGGTCGGAGATGCCATTCACAATTTCGTCGATGGGGTTTTGATCGGGGCAGCATTCATGACCGATATCCATCTTGGAATCATCACCAGTCTTGCCGTTGCCGCCCACGAAATTCCCCAGGAGGTGGGAGATTTCGCAATCCTTCTAAATAGCGGTTACGAGCGTAGAGAAGCATTTTTTTGGAACGTCTTGGCCAGTGTGACCACCGTGCTCGGTGGGCTTCTTGCCTATTTTGCACTTGGCCGGGTGGAAAGTTTATTGCCTTATATCCTGGCCATTGCTGCCTCGAGCTTTATCTATATTGCGGTAGCGGACCTGATTCCGACGCTGCACAAGAAAAACGATTTTCGGACGACCATGCACCAGATGCTGCTGGTTGGAGCCGGCGTTCTGATGATATTCTGGACCCATTCTTTCGTTCACTAGAACGAACCTCATTGTTCGTTGGTGGCGACAGTTGCCAATCCGTCTTTTCACCCGCAATGGAAATCTTGATATCGGATCTCCCTTGCCGATTGTTTTTCAATTTTCTGCCGTGCAGAAATTGTTGCACGCCGGCCCACACAGCTTGAAAAGCCTCTTGGCAAGCCCCATTCACTGACCAGGTTCTGATTTGCAATGAGGATGATTTCACCATGAGACTCGACAAGCTTACCCATAAATTCCAGATGGCTATCAGTGAAGCGCAAAGTCTCGCGCTTGGACAGGACCATCAGTACATCGAGCCGGTACACGTGATGATTGGGCTACTTGATCAGGAAGGTGGAACAATTCGCCAAATTCTATCGCAAGCCGGGGGCAACGTGAGTCAGCTGCGTGTCTGGCTCGGAGAACGGCTGGAGCGGATGGTAAAGGTCGAGGGCAATGCAGGTGATGTGCAGGTTTCCCAGGGATTGACCCGGCTATTGAACCTGACCGACAAACTATCCCAGAAACGAAACGACGCCTATATCTCCAGCGAACTGTTCCTGCTCGCTGCTGTTGAGGCGGGTGGTCCCGTGGGAGAATTGCTCAAGAAATCCGGTTTGAACCGGGACGTATTGGAGCAAGTGATCGACAAGGTCCGAGGAGATCAATCGGTCAACAACCCAAATGCCGAGGAGCAACGCCAGGCGCTTGAGAAATATACGGTAGATCTGACATTGTGTGCGGAACAGGGAAAACTAGATCCGGTGGTGGGACGGGATGATGAAATCCGGAGAACGATTCAGGTTCTGCAGAGAAGGACCAAGAACAACCCGGTCCTGATCGGCGAACCAGGAGTTGGCAAGACCGCGATTGCCGAGGGGTTGGCCCAGCGTATTGTCAACGCAGAAGTGCCTGAGGGGGTCCGCAACAAACGTCTCCTGGCCCTGGATATGGCAGCGTTGATCGCCGGGGCTAAGTTCCGCGGTGAATTCGAGGAAAGACTCAAGGCGGTACTGAACGATATCATCCGACAGGAAGGCCGGATCATCCTGTTTATCGACGAATTGCACACCATGGTGGGGGCGGGTAAGGCCGAAGGTGCGATGGATGCCGGGAACATGCTGAAACCTGCTCTCGCGCGTGGCGAATTGCACTGTGTGGGTGCGACAACGCTGGATGAATATCGGCGGTTCATCGAAAAGGATGCGGCGCTGGAACGGCGGTTCCAGAAAGTGCTGATTAACGAACCGAACGTGAGCGATACGATTGCCATCCTGCGAGGATTAAAAGAGCGCTACGAGGTGCATCACGGGGTCGAAATCACGGATCCTGCAATTGTTGCCGCAGCGTCTCTTTCGCATCGGTACATTTCGGACCGCCAATTACCCGACAAGGCCATCGACCTCATCGATGAGGCTGCCAGCCGAATCCGAATGGAAATTGATTCGAAGCCGGAAACACTGGACCGGCTGGAGAGACGGCTTGTTCAATTGAAAATTGAGTGCGAAGCACTGAAACGGGAGACTGATGAAGGGTCCATAAAGCGACGAGAAAGTCTGCAGCAGCAGATCGATGAAGTGGGCCGTGAATTCAGCGATCTGGATGAGATATGGAAGGCTGAAAAATTGGCGTTGCAGGGCACGGCGCAGATCAAGGAACGGCTTGAACAGGCCCGTCATGAACTTGAAACGGCGCGCCGGGCAGGAGACCTGACTCGCATGTCGGAACTGCAGTACGGTGCGATACCGGGATTGGAAAAAGAACTGAAGCTTGTTTCTGAGGCGGAAAACCAGGAAATGCAACTTGTGCGAAACAAGGTTACCGATGAAGAGGTTGCCGAGGTGGTCTCGTGCTGGACCGGCATTCCGATTGCCAGGATGCTTGAGGGCGAACGCAAAAAACTGCTCAGGATGGAAGCTGAGCTAGCGGACCGTGTCGTCGGCCAGGGCCAGGCGATCATGGCCGTGAGCAACGCGATACGACGCAGCCGGGCCGGGCTTTCGGACCCCTCCCGGCCAAATGGCTGTTTTCTTTTCCTTGGTCCGACCGGGGTGGGCAAGACCGAGCTTTGCAAGGCCCTGGCTGAATTCCTTTTTGACAGTGAGGAATTCATGGTTCGAATCGACATGTCCGAGTTCATGGAAAAGCATTCGGTCGCCCGGCTCATTGGTGCGCCTCCCGGTTATGTTGGTTATGAAGAGGGCGGTTACCTCACCGAAGCCGTTCGTCGCAAACCCTATTCTGTCATCTTGCTGGACGAAGTCGAAAAAGCGCATCCG
>JANXGZ010000073.1 GCA_024958995.1 Methylococcales bacterium
ATTGATTTTTCCCGTATCAGTTTCGACGCTCTGCGTTTCGGGCCCCTGGTCTTCCTCACCGATTTCTTCGGGAACGAAATTTTCCTGGAAATCCGCTACGAAGGAATCGATTTGCGAACCAGAAGCATCCGAACCGGCAAGCACTCCGAGCAGGGCTCCCACCGGCAGCACCTCTCCCGGAACGGCAACCCGGCGGCGGAGGATGCCTGAATGGGCGGCTTCCACCGCGCTGGCGATTTTGTCAGTTTCCACATCCACCAGTTCATCGCCGGGGTCCACTTCCTCCCCCTCCCCAATGAGCCAGTCTCCGACCTTGCCCTCCTTCATTGCCAGTCCCCACTTGGGCATGGTTACGGCAAGGATGCTTTTGTCTGTCATCTCAGCTGCTCCCTGTCACATTCCTAACCGCGTCCTCGACCTGCGCCACATCAGGGATGTAGAGGTCCTCCAGGTAGTCGCTGAAGGGAACTGGTGTGTGCGGAGGGGTTACGGTCTGGATTGGTGCCTTCAGATCATTAAAAGCCTGGGTTGCTACCAGCGAGGCGATGTCGGCGGCCATCCCACAGCGCGGCCCGGATTCGTCAACGACCACGAGTCGTCCCGTTTTCTCCACGCTTTCCAGGATCGAATCCTCGTCCAGCGGAGAGGTTGTTCTGGGGTCTACGATTTCGCACTGGACGCCTTCCTTAGCCAAATTGTCCGCGGCTTCCGTTGCCATATGAACCATGCGACCAATAGCGACAATGGTGACGTCATCACCTTCACGTACGAAGTTAGCCTCTCCAAAGGGAATTGCGTAGCTTTCTTCAGGCAATTCTCCTTCCATGTCGTATAGCACTTTGTGCTCACAGAAAATGACCGGGTCATTGTCGCGGATTGACTGAATCAGCAGTCCCTTCGCGTCATAGGGAGTTGAAGGCACTACCACTTTGAGTCCCGGGATGTGAGTGAAGATGGGGTAAAGACCTTGAGAGTGCTGAGCCGCGGCCCGGAAACCGGCGCCGATCATAGTGCGGATCACCACCGGCGTTTCCGCCTTGCCGCCGAACATGTAGCGAAACTTGGCCGCCTGGTTGAAGATCTGGTCGAAACAGACCCCCATGAAGTCGATAAACATCAGTTCCGCGACAGGACGGAGACCACAGGTCGCCGCACCAACCGCGGCCCCGATGAAGGCAGATTCGCTGATCGGAGTGTCCATCACACGGTCACCGAATTTGGTGTAGAGCCCCTGTGTGACACCTAAAGGTCCACCCCAGGCGTCAGAGTCCCCTTCGGTGTAGGTCCCTCCGGCCACGTCTTCACCCATGATCACGACGGTTTTGTCCCGTTCCATTTCCTGGTCAAGCGCTTCGTTGACGGCTTTTTGAAAAGTTGCTATGCGTGCCATGTTCTTCTCCTGTTTTCACATGTACTTTATTTTGTTAACTCAATAACTGACATAGACGTCGGTCAGCAGTTCCGTCTCCGCGGGCTTGGGAGCCGACTTGGCTTCCGAAACCGATTCATCGATCAGTTGCATGACCCGTTCATCGATGGCGTTCAGATCCGTATCGCTCACGGCGCCGTCTGCCGTCACTTTTTTGCGGAAAAGATCCAGGCAGTCTTTGGTTTCACGAAGGTTCTTGACTTCATCCTGGGGTCGGTAGGTCTGGGCGTCGCCTTCAAAGTGACCGTAATAGCGATTAAGTTTGCACTCAAGCAGACTCGGTCCTCCTCCGTTTCGGGCGCGTTCGATCGCTTCACCCGCAGCTTCGTAAACGGCAAAAAAGTCATGTCCGTCCACCTCTACACCCGGCATTCCGAAACCTGCAGCTCGGTCTGAGGCATTTCCACTCAGTGAAACAGACCATTTGCTTGAGGTAGATTCAGCATAACCGTTGTTTTCGACAACGAAGATGCATGGCAGGTTCCAGATGGTGGCGAGATTCAGGCTCTCTAAAGTGGTCCCCTGGTTTGATCCTCCATCACCGACGAAAGCGACCGCTACGCCGCCTGTACCGAGGGTTTTCTTGGCCAGGCCAGCTCCACAGATCAGCGGAGGACCACCACCGACGATGCCGTTGGCGCCCATCATTCCTTTGTCCAGGTCGGCAATGTGCATCGAACCTCCTTTGCCTCGGCAGGTGCCGGTTGCCTTACCGTAGATTTCGGCCATCATACCTTTGACTTCGACACCTTTCGCTAT
>JANXGZ010000195.1 GCA_024958995.1 Methylococcales bacterium
CAAACCCCTTCCTTGTCCATTCGATCATTCCTCCCTTCAGATTGTGGACATCGGTGAAATTGAGGGCGGTTAATATAGCCGCCGCCGTAGTGCTGCGAACCCCGGCCCTGCAAACAGTGATGATTTTCCGGTCCCTGCCACCTTCAAACTCATTGGTCTTCGCCGCTAGGCGGTTAAGTGGAATGAGGGCAGCCCCGGCGATATGTCCCAGTTCCCCGTTGAATTCCTGGTCCTGGCGGACATCGATCACCAGGGTGGAACTGTCAGCGCCAGTCTCATCCAGTACGCTTTCCGCGTTCATCTGGAATACCATGTTGAGTTCGGCAATCGATGGGTAATTGATTTCACTATCATCGACGTCAGTAGCATTGACCTGCAGTACTTCCTGGATTTGTTCAGGCAGGGGCAACCCGAGGTTGTTCATGATCGCGATGTACTGGCCCAGGGTCTTGCCGGCCAAACGCGGGTTGTTCCGTTTTTCATAGCCGATCGTTGACTGGGTATTGCCCCTGTAATCATGCGCAGGGAATACCAGGGTATCGTCGGGAAGAGTAAAAAGTTTCTTGCTGATACTGTCAAACTGCTGGCCCGCATCACCGGCCGCAAAATCGGTTCTTCCGGTGCCGCCCACGAGTAGACAGTCGCCGGTTAGCACCCAATCCGGCCCTAGCAAGCTAATACTGTCCGGGGTATGCCCAGGGGTATAGAGCACCTTGAGTTCAATGTTTCCGACAACGAGAGAATCGCCATCCCGGACATGGATATCGGCATTCGGCTGCGGCCCGGAAAAATGCCTCACAATTTCAGCACCAGTCAAAACATTCAATTCACCGCAAGCTGAACGGTGATCGGCATGCGTATGAGTATCGAGTACATAAGCTAAATTCAGACCGTGGTAAGCCAGTATCGCCAGGTAGCGGTCGGTACGGGTCGATACCGGATCAACGAGCAGGGCTCGTCCGGTGTCCTCACAGCCCAGCAAATAAGTTTTGCATATGCTGTTGTTAAGTTCCTGGAAAATCATGTGAGATACCCCGATTATTTAGAGATGTTCTAACATAGAAAACGCCCACGATACCGGCGGTCTGGGAATGTTTATCCCCGTGGGTCCGGGTGGCCTGATGGATCGATAAATTGCCTTGACCCGCCCCGTGGGTTTAGCCATCTCGGTTAACACTCAAAGTCACCATCCTTCATCGGCTTAGATAGTGCAGTACGATTCCGGCAAAAACCACCGCGCCAAACCAATTATTGTTCAGGAAAGCCCTGAAACAGCCGTCCCTAGAACGATCGAAGATCAGTGACTGCTGGTAAACTGCGAACCCCGCAGCGACCAGCAGGCCGATATCATAAACCAAACCCAGCGACGCACTCCTCCCAACAAGGTATAGCGTGAAAAGAACCAACCCCTGGATCACCGCGATGTACAAGCGATCGTTGTCGTCGAATAGGATCGCCGTAGACTTGACCCCGATCTGCAGGTCGTCATCACGGTCGACCATTGCGTACATCGTGTCGTAACCCAGTGCCCAGAGAATGGTAGCAACGTAAAGTAGCCATGCGGTGGCCGGCAAAGTCTCGGTTTGGGCGGCAAAAACCATCGGAACCGCCCAACCGAAAGCCAGTCCCAGGTATAGCTGCGGCAAATGCGTATAGCGTTTCATGAACGGGTAGGAAGCTGCCAGAAAGACTCCCACGAAAGACAGTAGAATGGTCATGCCGTTCATTTGCAGAACCAGGCAAAACGCAACCAGGCACAAGACAGCGAATAATCCAAGAGCCTCCGTCGGTGAAACCTTGCCCGCAGCAATGGGTCGATCCTGGGTCCGGGACACCATTGGATCAAAATCCCGGTCGGCATAATCATTGATCACACAGCCAGCGGCTCTCATGATCACAACGCCCGCGACAAAAACCGCGACCACCAACGGACGGGGACTTCCGTTTCCTGCGATCCACAGCGCCCACAGCGCCGGCCACAACAGCAGGAAGATGCCGATCGGCCGGTGAAACCTCATCAGATACCAGTACTGGGTCAGCCTATCAGCCAGGTATTGCCGGAGCTCTGTATTAACGTTCACAATTGATTATCCCAACCCAAGTACCGAAGGCAAAAAGAATTCACAAACCAGCAGTCTGCGCTCGCCGATCCCATAGACGGTCCTGCGGCCCCAGGTTTGCCGATTGATATCCAGTGATTCGCGCAACCCCGGATTCCAGTCGTGGCAAGCAACGTTGGCAATATCAAGACTATGTCGTCTGAGCCTCGGATAGGTAAAGATCACTTCACCGAGCGGCCGGGAGCCCAGTGAGGCAAGCTTCCGCTGAGACCCTTTCAGCGTGTCCGACGGGATCACCGTCCTGGCAACGATCAGAGGCTTCCGGTGACAGAACAGCTGAACTTCGCGCACCATTGCCCACCGGTGTATACCCAGGTTCAGGAGCCTCGCTTCTTCAGGCCAGGGCCGGGTCCAGCGCTGGTGCACAACGGCAACACCAAATCTAACCCCGCAGCTCTTTTTCAGACGCTGGGTCAGAGAACAGGTTTCAAAGATCCAGGATGTCACATCCGTAGGAATGCCGGACCGTGTGCCTAACCGGTTGGGATACCAGTCAGGTTGGCGCAAAAAAATTGCACTTCGTTTATGCAAGTGAATAGTCCTTAGGAAGGATTCACCGAACCCACGCAGCTAGATGGCTATCCACGAGATTCGGGAAAGTCAAAAGAGAGTTCAGGTTGGCGAATCAATTATCCGGCTTTTAGCGCTTCAAACATTAGCATACCTCGCTGCACCACCGACCCAGCGCTGAATCAGAGGTTGGACGTACTCGGGAAATTCGGTCTGAATACGCCGGGCAGCGGTGACAGCCAGCTCGAGCAAACTCCGGTCCCTTCCAAGGTCGGCCAGACGAAATTGGATCTGACCGGTCTGGCGCGTGCCCATTACGTCACCGGGCCCGCGAAGCTCAAGATCCTTTTCGGCAATTCTAAAACCGTCGGTGGGTTCCCGCAACATGGAAAGTCTCTCCTTTGCCAGGCTGGAAAGCGGGTTCTGGTACATTAACAGGCAGAAACCACTCCCGGCTCCACGCCCGACCCGGCCACGAAGTTGGTGCAACTGGGCCAGACCGAGCCGCTCTGGATTCTCGATCACCATCAAGTCCGCGTTGGCAACATCGACGCCCACTTCGATCACAGTAGTCGCGACCAAGAGATCGAAGCGGTGCTGCTTGAATGACTGCATGACAGCATCTTTTTCCATTGCCGGCATTCTGCCATGCACCAGCCCTACCCGAATACCAGAAAGCGCTTTCCTTAGATTCACAGCAGTTTTCTGGGCCGCCTCACACTGGAGGACATCCGACTCTTCAATCAATGTACAGACCCAGTAGGCCTGCCGACCCCCGGCAATCCAGGCACTGATCCGGTCGATGACCTCTTTACGACGTGAAGCCGGAATTACCGAGGTTTTTACCGGTTTTCGGCCTGGCGGCAATTCATCGATGACCGAGACATCCAGGTCCGCAAACCGGAGCATGGCCAAGGTCCTTGGAATCGGTGTTGCCGTCATGACCAGCTGGTGAGGCACGTACCCGTCAACCTGACCCTTGTCTCGCAAAGCCAGTCTCTGATCCACCCCAAAGCGATGCTGTTCATCGATGATGACCAGGCCCAGCTTGCTGAAGTTGACCGCCTGCTGAAAAAGGGCATGCGTTCCAATCACGACACCGGTGGATCCTGACCGAATCAGTTCCAGTGTCTCCTTACGAGCCTTTTCCGGCTGATTTCCAGATAGAAATTCCACGGTCATTCCCAGGGGTTCCAGCCACTGGCTAAAATTGGAATGGTGCTGCTCGGCTAATAGTTCGGTCGGCGCCATCAATGCCACCTGCCAGCCACTGGCAAGGACCGACAACGAACAGCAGGCCGCAACCACAGTTTTTCCAGACCCTACATCACCGTGCACTAAGCGCATCATCGGATGGCCAGAACAAAGATCATCCTCCGCTTCACGAATCACCCGCACCTGTGCGCCGGTGAGATCGAAGGGCAGTGCCTGTAGGAATCTGTCAACGGTCACCCCTGTTGCTTCGAAAACCCGGGCCTTCTTCTTCCTGCCCTGCATTCTGGCCTGACTCAGGGAAAGATAATGAGCAATCAATTCCTCGCAGACCAGCCGATGCTGGGCCGGGTGGTCCCATGCCGAAAGCTGTTCTACCGACATCTCGACAGGAGGCTCATGCAGCATCTCCAGCGAAGGCTCCAGTGCCGGAAACCCCAGGCTTTCGACCAGCGGCGCCGGCAACAGATCCTGTAGCCCTGACGAACCCTCTGTCCCTTTCCACCATTCAATGGCCTGGGTAACGAGACGTCGCATGCGTGCCTGACTAATCCCATCAGTCAGCCGGTAAACCGCCGTCAGCGCCTGCAAATCCTCGGCAA
>JANXGZ010000247.1 GCA_024958995.1 Methylococcales bacterium
GCTGGTTTGCCAGGCTGAGTAGCGAAAATGCCACTGCAACCATGCCCCTGCGGTCAGACATCGATTCAGAAAGACCAGCTTTAGGCCGCTTTGGCACGTGCGTTGGAGCTTGCCGCACCTCGGTACGATCCTCCAGCGGCGAATCGCGTCTTCGCCCTCCCGGGGACGGTCGAATGACCGTACGGTCATCATCGGTAAAATCGGCAAATGGATCGTCTTCTATCACGGCAGTCTAGCCACTTTTGATTGCCCAGAATTCAAGTTCAAGCCCCGGGAATTCGCCACCTACGTGAAACGCGAACCCTCCGGATTTTTTCATCGCCTTCCACAAATCACCTTGCTTGCTGAGCTCAAAGTACGAGAAACCGGCATGGTATGGAATCTGTCGCGGTGCAACAGGCAGGGACACTACGGTGATGCCTGGCAACGCAGAGCGTACCAGCTGTTGTATCTTCTCTACCGGACCGATCTTGATCTGGGCAGGAAACTGGCTACGCAACATGTCCGGCGAAACCTTTGCGTTAACGGCCAGAACGAACACGGCTGAATCGAGCAGGTGAACATCGGGCAGTCTTGCTGCGCAAATCCCGTATTTCGGCTTGCTCAAGGGTAAAGCTATGGCATTTTGCTCGAGCACGGTACTGAGCGAACGCCTCAATTCCTCCATCAATGGAGAATAGGTGGTTTGCAGGTCATCGTGCCTGTACGGTGAAAAACTGGTTGTTCGCTTTTCCGGCCGGGTAAAGGTTGCTAGTTCACCTGCCAAACCCAGGGCCAGTTGGTAAAAACTTTCAGGATGCAACCCCTCGAGTGTCGACAGGTGCTCAAACAATGGAACATGACGATTGACAAGCTGAAGCAACAGAAAATCAGAGATCTCGGCAACCCCACCCCGACCAGCTTCCGACACACGTCCAGCCAAGGCTTCAACCCGTGTATATAGCAAGCCATGCAACTCCTTTATAAAGCCGGAGAGTATCGGAACACCCAGGCAATTGATGTTGGATGGAATGTATTCGGTATCGAGAACCAAAGTCTTATCCGTCCTTGACTCAATGATGCGAGCGATCCCGATGCAAACATGACCTGCCCGTTCCTGCTTTTCGAGCATCAACCGGGTCTTGAGTTCGCCGATATGCAGAACCGGCTTCCCTTCAGTTCCCATGTTGCTGTCACGAACTTCGATTTCTACCGCGTGATAACGTGCCATGGGGTCCGGATATTCGTCACTGTCAATCTCGACCGACCCCTCCCGCTGAGCCGGTAAGGAAAGGTAAACAATGCTGTCCTGAACATCCTCAGAAACGTCAATTGGCAGGGGTAGAGGATTGTCATCAGGAAAATTGAAGGGGGTCCCGTCAGGGAAAACACCGCTGCATTCGGTCAGTACAACCTTTCCCATCCCGAGCAATGAACTATCCAGTTTCAGCGAATGAACCCCCCAGTCGAATGCCCGGAGTCCAGCGCATCGACCGGCCACCACATTCTCGATATAGCGATCATGCTGCTGGAAATGCTGGGGACGCAGGAACATGCCTTCCGACCAAACCACCCTGTTTTTTCCACCCATCGTTCTAAGTTTTTATCTTCTGAATTTACCTGGGGCTATCTTACTACCATCGGCGGACCGACCCCCAGTTCGAAAATTTTCCACAACCCCTACCTCCGGTTAACCAGGGTCATCGACTCGAACTCACTTCCCCTTAACCAGTTTCCCAACCGGTCGAAATAACCTCTGCGGGAGGCAGAAATCAAGTCCGACTTTATCCCGGGCCGTTAATGGATTCCAGAACCCGCATCTGCTGCTCGTAGGCTGCCACGAAAGCATCACCGAAAAAATCTTCCATCGCATCCGTAGCAATCTGCTCGTAAGATTCGGAATAGTTGTTCCAGCATTTGGTATTCTTGGTGCTAAACACGCTTTTATCAACCTGGCTTTCGAAACGTTGTGGATTGAATTTCTTTAACAGGTCGGAAACCGAAGCCTGGATTCCTGCCGTCATCGCCAACTGATGGTTGGAAATATCATCGAAACCGTTCTGAATCGCATCGACCGGTTTCAAAAAACCTTTACGATCCGGTTTCAGTAGCGCTTGCATCGCCTCTCCAACCGACA
>JANXGZ010000015.1 GCA_024958995.1 Methylococcales bacterium
CGTTATAAAATGCACTGGCTAGATCGCTTCAAGTGCAGAGATAACCTGTGCTGGAAGCAGTTCGGTCAAACAGCGACGATGCCCCAGAGGACATTCGCGTTTAAAGCACGGCGAACAATCCAGTCCCAGTCGCAATATTCGCGCTTTGGGTGTCAACGGCGGGGTGAATTCCGGGTCGGATGAACCGTAGAGAGCCACGAGGTTTCGATCGAGTGCCGCGGCGATGTGCATTAGTCCTGAATCGTTGCTTACCACGGCGTTGGCGACTGACATCAGACTAATTGCCTCGTTGAGGCTTGTTTTTCCCGCGTAGTTCCGACAATGGCCGCCTGTTTCTTCGTTGATCAGTTGACAAACTTCTTGGTCGTTTGGAGAGCCGAGCAGCCAGACGTTCCAGCCGTGCAGAATCCGGTCGTTGGCCAGGGCAGCATAATGGCTTATTGGCCAACGTTTTGCGGGTCCGTATTCAGCACCCGGACACAGAGCGAGCACCTTGCCCTGCACATCTTCAATGGCAAAATCATCCAGGGTTCGGCGGATCTCGTCGTTCGCTACGATCAGGCGCGGTATAGGACAGTCGGGCGATTCCGAGTATTTCACCGGACCGGCAAGCGCAACAAAACGTTGCACAGTCTGCCCCAGTATCCGCTTGTCCAATCTCCGGACATCGGTCAGCAGTCCCCATCGCTGCTCTCCAAGGAATCCGGTCCGTCTGGGAATTCCTGCGAAAAACGGGATCAATGCCGATTTTAGTGAATTCGGCAGAAGAATGACCTGACCGTACGCCTCGGCGGCGAGCTTCTTGCCCAGACGGTAACGCGTTACGATTCCAAGTTCCCCGCGATTCAGCGGGATTTCTATACCCCTGTACACCTCTGGCATATATTCCAGCACCGGCAAGGTCCACCCCGGAGCAAGCACATCAATGCGAACCCCTGGGTTGTCTTGGAGTAGCACCATGAAAAGGCTTTGCGCCATGACCATATCACCGACCCAATTAGGGCCGACCACCAGGATCTTGTTCGTATTCGGGGGATTCATTGTCGTTCTATGCGTTACTAGGCGGACAGATCAAACACCGCAATGACTGTGACTCAGAGGCCTGGAGACACCGGCGCACTTCAGCGATCCTATGGCGAGTTCTAATCGCGAGTGACGAGATGTTTAGAAGCTATCCAGCAGACCCTGGTTGCCCAAAAAAGGTCGATGTCGGGATCCTGACCATTGTTATCGTTTTGAGCCATTGACGTAACTTAGCTGGGTAGCGAATCGTCGCATCCATGCTCCAATCGCCCGGCAAACTCTGTTCCAGAGCCTAATAATAACCCTGACGATCTAAAAATCCTACAGCCCGAACTTCGGCGAATCCCCCGTTGAATTCACGATCCGCGGGATGATGTGTCGGAAAGAAACTGATTAATCAGACCGCCGGTTTTTCCAACAGTTGAATATGACGTTCAAGGTGTCTGCGGTAAGCGGTATGATCGACTTCGGTAAAGTGCCTGTCAGAATCGATGTAACGGATACCGCCGCTCATGTCGGGTTGAGGTCCGGCCTTTGTCCGGTCGAACTGCATGGCTTCACTACGGTTTGAATTGGCCGCTTGAATATAGGCAGTAATCAGGCGGGCCTGGTCGTCCATGAGGTTCCAGACACCGCTTGCAGGCTGGATCATCCCAACCGTGAAAAGGTTGTCGTACACCGGATGAAACAGATGCAGGTAAAAACCGGGTTTGCCGCTGGGGCCATTCAGGTGTTTCTGGTCGATATAGGGGTACGAAATCCGATACCCTGTTGCGTAGATGATATTGTCGACGGCTTCCTCCGATCCGTCGGCAAAAAGCACTTTCGTTCCGCGCAGTTCCCGAACATCAGCTTTTGCCGTAACGTAGCCCTTCCGAATTTCGTCCAGCACTTCGGCATTGACAATCGGATGCGATTCGAACATTCGGTGGTCCGGTTTCGGTAATCCCAGTTTCACCGGATCACCCAATTGCAACTGTACGATCAACTGGTTAATAAACTGCCGAACGGCAAGCGGAGTCCGCATCCTGGTCGAAAACTCCCCGAACTGATCTGACGGTATCCCAAAGACGTATCTGGGAATAAAGTGATACCCTCGGCGAACGCTGATAAAAGTTTGGCGGGCATGCCGCCCCAGTTCCGCGGCGATATCGCATCCTGAATTTCCTCCCCCTATGACCAAAACCCTTTTGTCTACGAATCGATCTGGTTCCTTGTAGTTCACCGAATGGAGGGTATCCCCGCTGAACTCGCCCTTCAGATTAGGCACTTTTGGATCCCAGGCGACACCGCTGGCCAGAACAAGCCCCCGGTATCGACGCACTTCCCCCGACCGCAGACGGATGTCCCAGAAATCTCCGGACTGGGTCGCACCTGTGATTTCGGTGTTGAATGCAATGCACTGACGGAGACCAAAAGCATCCGCATAAGCATTAAAGTAACGGAATACTGCCTCTTGCCCCGGGTAATCGGGGAGGCTTTTATCCATCGGGAAATCACGGAATTCGGACATCGACC
>JANXGZ010000091.1 GCA_024958995.1 Methylococcales bacterium
GCCAGTATGAGGACCACACTGGTGCCAGTTGCTCGGTTGCCTGCAAGTCCCTGGATTCATGGGAAACCGCCTTTTCCAGCCGATGAAGAATCGCCTTCAAGTACCTGGGAAACGAGCGGATTGCCGAACTCGGCGTCCGTGCGATAAATCCTCGGTAGAACATCAGCGACATCTGCTCCCTGATATCGGTAACGATCACGGAGTTAAGACGGCAGCTCCGAAGCCGTGCTTCGACCTGATTCAGCAGGTCAAGAATATTCCACGCTAACTGTGACAGGGATTCTGCCGTTTCAACCAATCGGTGTTTTTCTCCGCTTATCCGTTCGTCGAAGGCAGCTTCAGTGCGTATCTCCGATTTCCCTTCAAAGAAAACCGTTCGAACGATCCGCTGAATAAGGTCTAGGTCCAGCGTCCCGTACCCTGTTGCCAGATCCGGTTCCATAAACGGATGTGCTTCCCGGCGTTCGTAACACCGGATAATCGGTAAGTCCCCTCGCGTGATTGTCCTCAAGTATTTGATTTCACGGCTCATCCGGAATGTCACCAGCTTCACCAACCCCGCTTCATGGGTCGCATTAGCTAGTTCTTCGCTGTCAAAGAGCTGTAGCCCGACTGTCGCCCCTTCATCCACCAGGGCAGGGAACACCACCGTGTCTCCTCCGGTGCTAGACAATACCTGGCTGCGAAGAATATCTCCAAAATCCCACCGGGTACAACCTGACTTTAGCGGTTCCTGTTTTGCAATCTGATGAAAAACTGCGGTCGAATGATCGCTCAACTGGATCTGCAGCCTTTCCAGTTGACGGCCGCTACCGACTGTAACCCCATTTTCATCGACAACCCGAAAATGCATCCGCAGGTAATCCGAAAAGGTCATATCAGACCAGGACCGAACAGAGATTTCGCCCGATCTGATTCCGTAAAGAAAGCTGGCCAGCTCGGCCGTCAGAGAACCTTTTCGCTCAGCACTGGCAACAAAACAATCTGCGTACTCCGCTGCCGGAACAAAGTTCCTTCTAACCGATTTCGGCAAACACTTGATCAGGGTAATCACCTTCTCCTTAAGGAGTCCGGGCACCAGCCACTCGAAGGCATTAGCCGATACCTGGTTTAGCTGGTGTACCGGAATCACCGCGGTTACGCCATCCTCCGGGTGTCCGGGTTCGAAACGATAGTCCAGTTTCAGTTTAGCCGAGCCGGATACCATGTGGTCAGGGTACTGTTCCTCGTCGACCAGATTCTCGCCGCTACCAAAAACCAGTTCTTTCTTAAGTTTTAGCAGCTCGGGGTCCGTTTTCTCAATCTTTCGCCGCCAACGATCAAAATCGGCTCCGTTGACCACCGAGTTCGGCAGGCGTTCGTCAAAGAACCTGAACAGAATTTCCTCGTCAGCAAACAAATCGCCCCGCCTGCCTTTCTGCTGCTGATCACCGAGACTCTCCAGCAATTCCCGGTTATGCTTGAAAAATGCGGCATTGCAATTGAAATTCTGTTCGATCAGTGCACAGCGGATAAACATCTCCCGGGCCGCAGACACATCAATCCGTTCGTACGGTATCTTGCGACGGTTCTGCAACGTCAACCCGAACAACACGGAACTCTCGTGAATGGCCGCCCTGCCCTGTCGTTTCTGCCAATGGGGTTCAAAGTGTTGAAACTTTACCAAGTGAACTCCCACTCCTTCGATCCATTCCGGCTGTATCTTTGCGACATTGCGTCCGTAAACCCGGCCGGTTTCGACCTGTTCCGCGACCATGATCCATTTCGGACGAGCATTGAACAAACCCGAACCCGGATGAATGAAAAACTTCAGGTTTCGCGCTCCGAGATACTCGGACTGGTCATTTCGAAAACCGACGTGGGACAGCAACCCGGCAAGCAGCGCCTTGTGCACCGCCTCGTAACCCGCATCAACTTCGTTTACCCGGGCTCCAAGTTCGTGCTCGGCAATCTGCATCAACTGCCCATTGATATCCCGCCACTCGCGCCAGCGCATAAACGAAATAAAATTTTCTCGACAATGAACCCGGAATTTCGAATTCGACAATCCCTTTTTCTTTTCTTCCAAGGCTTTCCATAGGTTAACGATACCCACGAAATCGGATTCCTTGTTCTGGTAGATCCGATGCCTTTCGTCCGCTGCCTGGGCTTTGTCAGCGGGCCGCTCACGCGGATCCTGAAGACTCAATGCCGAGACAATGATTGCAATCTCGGCAATGCAGTGTTCTTCCCTCGAAGCGATCAACATCCTTCCGAGTCGTGGATCCAGAGGGATCCTGGCAAGCTCCCGCCCGACTCCAGTCAGGCACTTGCGGGAATCGATGGCATTCAGTTCTTCGAGAAGTTTCACACCGGCGCGGACCAT
>JANXGZ010000013.1 GCA_024958995.1 Methylococcales bacterium
TCCCCGCTTTCAGTACTAGGCGATCGAAGCGTTTACGGTAACCTGTCTCCTCGTCAGACAAGGGCAAAAACCCCGCTGCCCGCATCCCTCTCACGGCCCCAGGAACCCAGCGCCGGCCTACCCACCGACCCGGTAGCGGTTGGTCAGCACTCATTGCACATAAAAGCGGCAGAACCGGACCGCTAAGCTCTGCGCCAGAGACCGACCACTTCGCCGAAGGTTTGTCCCGAAAAGGCACCTTGTCTTGTACCCGCCACTGACATCCCCAATACCGACCGTATTTCCGTCCATACCCTTCGAAACCTAGCCTGAAGTATCCTCAAACTCAAGCCAAAAGAACAAGTCAACACTAAGGGCAGAGGAAGCCGGGTCCGGCCGGTGAATCACCGGCAACAATCCTCTGAAAGGAATCGCGACTTCTCCGGATATCGACCATCAATCCAACTGGGCCTCTGCTCTGGAAAACAGATAAATTCGTTGCAGTACGAAAAAATTAGTCCCCACTCCAACCACGATCACCCACACATTCAACATATCCAGCAGGAAGAAGGGTGCCAGCAGCAAGCCACGCTCAAGGTATTCGAAGGGGTTACCCGGGCATTCCATTTCGTACTTGCCGTAAAGCGAACGGGTATACGACATCATCGCGATACCGAGGAAGATCAGGAAACTGAAATAATACAGGTACTGATCGTCACGATAGACATAGAGGATGACCCCCACCACACAGAACTCTCCATAACGGTCGAGCATTGAATCAAGAAATCCGCCAAAACGGGTAGCCTGATCTGTTGCCCGGGCGTATGCACCGTCTAGAGCGTCACAGATTCGTCCGGCAACCATCAGTACAAAGGGTGCCATGGTGTTGCCGAGGTAATAGGCATAACAAGCAGAAATACACAGAATGAAACCAAATAAAGTGATGTGCGTGGGTTTGACCCCAAGCGTCCGGAGGCACCGGATCGGGGGCTGCACCCCGGATGCAAACAGTGTTCTGAGCTGATCTTTATCGTACATGGATGCTTCCAAAGTCCTGTTGCTGCTTCAAAACACAAATCGATCCGTCAACAGGGTAGAATGACCGATGAAAATACTTTGACTGAGATATGGGCCTACCCTTTCGTCATCGCCAACGAAATTTGGCCCCGAGGCCAGGAATATCAGGCAGGGTTGACATGCAAACCGACCGGCCACCTCCCGTCAATTTGAATTCAAAGCCCACCACCTGCAGAGGACATGGTTAACCCGGGGCTGATTCTACACTGAAACCGATGTACCTTTACATGATGTTCAACGATCTGGATCCAAATACCCACCGTCTCCGGAATACGATTTCTTCGACGCTACACTGTTTCCATCTGAGCGAACAGAATATGGCCCGAACAACGCTCCAATGAAATTCGGGATCGACGTTCTATTGGACGACCGGAAGCAACTCGCCCGATTGAAAAAGCGCCAGATCGGACTACTCGGGCATCCGGCTTCGCTAACCGCCGAACTCCATCACAGCTTGGACGCGACAATCGGAAAAGGACTCCGGATTGAGGCCGCTTTCGGGCCCCAACACGGCATTTGCGGGGACAAACAGGACAACATGGTTGAAACCGCTGACAGCATCCACCCAACACACGGGATCCCGGTGTTCAGCTTGTACGGTAAAACACGTCGTTTGACGTCGGAAATGCTGGATGCTTTCGATATTCTTCTTGTCGACATGCAGGATATTGGCTGCCGCATCTACACCTTCATCAGTACGCTGTTCTACCTGCTTGAAGACTGCGCTGCCGCAAACAAACAGGTCTGGATTCTGGACCGACCCAACCCCATCGGCCGGCCGGTAGAAGGTCCCCGGCTTGTTCCGGGACAAGAGAGTTTTGTCGGTGCCGCTCCGATTCCCATACGGCACGGTCTGACCCTCGGAGAAGCCGCCGAATGGTTTTGTCAGAGCAACGGTCTGGATCTGGATCTAACCATTATAAGGATGCAGAACTATCAACCCGACCAGGGTCCCGGCTATGGCTGGCCATTACATGAGCGCCCCTGGGTCAACCCCAGCCCCAACATCCCAACCCTGAATGCAGCCCGGGTTTTTCCCGGCAGCGTACTGCTGGAAGGCACCACGATTTCGGAAGGCCGCGGAACCACGAGATCGCTTGAAACAATCGGTGCACCCGACATCCCGATACAGCCAATTCTGGAAAAGATGCGGGACGATGCAGTAGGTCTTTTCGAGGCCTGCAGAATCAGGCCCTGCTGGTTTGAACCGACATTCAATAAACATCGCGGCAATTTATGCCACGGATTCCAGGTCCATACCGACTGCTCCGTTTACCGACCCGAAGCATTCAGACCGTATCGATTGATGGCCATGTTTTTGAAAACCCTGCGAACACTGTCGCCCAGTTACCCGATCTGGCGGGATTTTCCGTACGAATACGTGACTGATCGGCTCGCCATTGACATGATCAATGGCAGCACGGACCTAAGGGAATGGGTCGATAATCCGGACAGCGGGTATCCCGATCTCGATTCACGTCTGGTGTCGGACGAAGTCAGCTGGCTCAACGAATCCCAGCCTTTCAGATTGTACTGAACGCCTCAACGTATCCGGTTCGGCTTGCAAGAATGGGGTCGACATCAGGGACTAGCTCCCAAAACCGTCACCTCACCACCCGCTTTTAGCCTCGAAGATTTCTCGGCCGACTCAGTCCGTACATGTCAGAATACCGGAATCGTCGAAGTCTGTCGGTCACGGCATAAACAAACTCGCTTCCGGAGTCATTATCAAAACATTTGTCAAAATCCCACTCTATCTGGTCACAGGACTCGTCTTCATCGTACTGGCGGCCGCTTTGGTGCTGCCCCTTGTTTTTGACCCCGATGACTACCGACCCGAAATACTCGATGCGGTCAGAAAGCACAGTGGCAGGGAACTCGTTATCGAAAGCGATATGCAACTCCATATTCTCCCCAAGTTGGCGGTATCTACCGGAAGAATGCGCCTGAACAACCCAAGCGGATTCGGATCAAACCCGTTTGCAACAGCCGACAAAGCCTACTTACGGATCAAGTTCCTGCCACTGTTATCCGGTCGTCTAGAGATCAAGAAAATTGTCCTGAACGGTCTCAAAGTCAATCTCAAGAGGGGTAAAGATGGACAGACAAACTGGGAAGACTGGGTCGATCAACGCCAAAAGCTGACTATACCACTGACCCATGACGGTGTCGGCACGGAACCGACCCAACCCCCCAGCCTGTTTCTGATCGCCGCCATCATGGCAACCAAGGTCGATGTATTGAATACCGAGATCACCCTGGATGATGAGCTGTCTGGAAACCGCGTCAAAATCCGAGATCTGGATTTCATCATCGACAATTTCCTTTTCAACAGAGGGGTTTCTGCAACCATCCAGGGAACCCTGGACAATTTGCGACCCCGTTTCCGGACAACCTCAACCATTCAATGCAAGATCTTCCTGAACGATAGTCTCGATCAAGTCAGGATCGAAGGCTTCCGCTGGAGTTCCCTTTTCGAGGGTGCAAGGGTCCCAATGGAATTCGGTCAGGCAGAACTGCAGACCACCGCTGATTTCAACCTGCACGACAAATCGCTGTCGCTCTCTGGCCTACGCCTGAACAGCGGCCCGATCTCACTGGGCGCGGATCTCTCGATCTCGTGGAGCGCGGCCGAACCCACCCTCAGCGGAACCGTTTCCATCGAGAAGTTCAACCCGCGCGAACTAATGAAAATTGCCGGGATCGGATACCCGCGCGGTCATGGAAATTCACTCCAATCGCTGGAAGGCAAGTTGAAGTTCGAATTCGGTGAATCACAGCTGACCGTCCAGGACATGGCACTCTCGCTCGACGGAAACCCCGTAAAAGGACACTTTGAGGTTAGCGGGCTCGGCTGGCCGAAAGTCTACCCAGGTTCCTCGACGGCTAACGCCCTGACCACCTCAGCGAAAAAAGACACCGGCAACAGCGCAAGCCTTGTAATGATCAGAGACCAGCCCGGAAAGGAGCACGAAAGCCCATCCGAATTTGCCTTCTCAAGTTCCGATACCGCATACCAAGGCGCACTCAACTTCAACTCACTGACCCTCAACGGACTGTTGGCCGAACAGATACAGGTTGCCTTCCAGGGTACTCCAGATGTAGTGCGGATTAACCAGCGAATCAAAAAGTTTTATAACGGCCAATTCATTGGTTCGGTGGTGATCAATCACCTGGGTCAGCAGGCCTCTGTATCCGTGAGACAGACATTGACCGATGTGCGGATCGGACCACTGCTGAAGGATCTTGGAGGACAAACCCCGGTCGATGGCAACCTGCAGGCAACGATCAGCCTGTTCGGCCAAGCAACCAACATGGAGGAATTTTCCTCGACACTGAAAGGGAATATCGAGGCCACCCTGAGTGATGGACGACTGCACGGCATCAACCTGCTAAGCCTGGTCAGTAATAGCAGAACAACTGCAAAAAAGGGTGAAGCAAAACCGCAAGGATTGTCGGACATCACCCAGTTCAACAAACTGAATTACAAAGCATCAGTCACCAACGGTATAGTAACCAGCACTCTGCTTGATGGAACATCGCCTCTTTTTGACTTGGGTGGCAAAGGCACCATCGATTTACCAAACAAGGAGGTCAGCTTCCGTCTCAACCTCGGCGTCAAAAGAAATGCCCGAACAGCCCCGGGAGTCAATATTTCGAAGTTGAGGGGTCTGCGTGTTCCAATCAGGGTCTCCGGCACCCTGTCCTCATTAAACTACCAGATTGATGCTAGAAGCGTGATGGAAGACCCTAGGGTCAGGGAAGCAACCAGAAAACTGGAACAGAAAATCCACGAAAAATTCGGAATCGAGGTGGAAGGAATCCTCGACCAGCTGTTCTGATACGATCCGGAGCGTAGTATTCAGTCATGCGGAATTCAGTATTTTCGTCCCGCGTACTGCGATGGGCCGACTCCTCGGGGCGTTGCTCTCTACCGTGGCAAACCAACATCACACCTTACCGAGTGTGGGTTTCCGAGATCATGCTGCAACAGACGCGGGCCGAGACAGTCATTCCCTACTTCGAGAAATTTGTCCAGCGGTTTCCCGAGATCACGGACCTTGCCGATGCATCCATTGACACCATTCTTTTCCACTGGTCCGGACTGGGCTATTACGCACGGGCACGCAACCTGCACAAGGCTGCATCCATTGTCGCCTCCAACGGTTCTCTTCCCAACACTGTGGAAGAACTTTGCAACCTACCTGGAATCGGACGTTCCACCGCAGGAGCCATTTTGAGCATAGGCTACGGCATACCGGCCCCAATCCTGGATGGTAATGTCAAGCGTGTACTCGCGCGCTATCGAGGGATCGAGGGCTGGCCGGGCGCATCAAAGGTCAACCGGCAGCTCTGGGAGTTGAGCGCAGAATACACTCCCCAAAGACGCAACCGGGCGTACACGCAGGCCATCATGGACCTTGGCGCCACCGTCTGCACCCCGAGGAAACCACGCTGCAATTGCTGTCCCCTCGCCGAGGATTGTTTTGCCTTTCTCTACCAGCGAACGAACGATCTTCCAACCCCCAGGAAGAGAAGTCCTTTGCCGGTCAAAACCTGTTTCATGCTGGTGCTCAGAAACGAGGCCGGGTTGTTCTACCTGGTAAAACGTCCGCCGACAGGCATCTGGGGAGGGTTATGGGTATTTCCAGAATTCGGATCGAAACGCGACACATTAAAGTGGTGCAGTAACATCGGAGCGGAAAAACTAGACTGGTGGCCCGTGGAAAGACATACGTTTTCACACTACCACCTCGACTACACTCCCGTCACAGCACGATACGAGGGGAAAGCCATGAGGGTTGAGGGAGCCCCCCCTGCACTGTGGTATGATCCAGCGACTACTCAGGATATTGGTCTTCCCAAACCTATCAAACATCTTGTCGACAAGGTCCAGGGCAATGGCGCAACTGTTGTTTCCAGGGAAGCCCGTTCAAAAAATCAACCATGACTCGAATGGTAAATTGCACAAAACTGGGCCGCGAAGCAGAAGGCCTTGAATCGCCCCCGTTCCCGGGTGAAAAGGGACTTCGAATTTACGAAAATATCTCCGTTAAGGCATGGAAGGAATGGATCACCCTGCAAACCATGCTAATCAACGAACACCGACTCAAAGCATTCGAACCCGAAGCCAAGAAATTCCTC
>JANXGZ010000199.1 GCA_024958995.1 Methylococcales bacterium
TCGATTTCAACCCTCGAAACCTGTCCGTCACGAACCATATCAATGAATTCCGAGTAAGGCCGAGAAGATACGCCGTTCCGCGCTGGTCCTCCCTGCATCATCGAGAAGATCACGCTGAAGATAATGAACCACATCAACAGCCTGAATAACCTCTCTTTGTTTTCCTTTAAAAACTTCATGTTCTATTTTCTCCTGATCATCTTTGTCTCAGATCATCCTTCGGCCCCGGAATGCACGAAGGAAAACCTGTCGGCTCATTCCCGACCCATTACTTTACTAAAAATTTGGCAACCCATTCACCAGTTGGCAACCTCATAGAAATTCGCATTTTGTCGGAACACGCCAAATGGCTTACGGGCCTCTAGACCAGCGGGTTACGGCCTAGAGATTTGACAGGCCTATCAGCAGTCCGCCGACCAGCAACGCGGTGGCATTGATTAAGTGACCCTTGATCGCTTCCACATTCACGGTCCGAGCCTGGGGTTTCATTGACTCGCTCCAATACGCTTTTTCACGGTACATCTCAACGTCTCCTCTGTTCGCTCTCGCTGATCACGGCCTAAACCGGTTTCTACACTGGCATACATCCTAGTCCCGGCAAGATTGCCTCTCCCTTAACAGAATATTACGTTTTAGTAATCTTCGAGTAAGAATTTTCGGAAGATCAATGGTTTCCGAAGATAATCTCATCGGCCAAACAGTCGCCTCAGCAAACCGTGATCACCACATCGGGCAAGAATCCGCTGACCGCCTCGCAATCCTTGCTGCTCAGCCCCTGGGAGCTGTATCCATGGGCTCCCAAAAACTGAAGCGTCAACGAATGGACTTGCCCTGCAGGCGAGCTTCCTGCACTGGCGACCTCGAACCTACCCCGAGACAAATGGCGCGTGATCGCCTCCGCAAGGATGCTCCGGCAGGCATTGTGGGTACAAACGAACAAATTTTTCATGCAAATCAGGAACTTTACATCCAGCTGCCAAACCGGAAATTCGCCGCAGCCAGAATCTGGATGCACAAACGAACGGCAAGCCAGTCCGCTTCCAATAACCCCGTTGAGCAAATTCGACGAGATCATACCGGATTTACCACCGGGAAATCCCACCTTTCAGGCAAAAATCAACCCCCGCGCCAACAGCGTCGTTGATTTTGCGCCAAAGCCTGGGGTTTAAACCAGCAGTTGTGCATTTGTTGCCTCACCCCGCGGATTCGACCAACAACCGAGGCACGGGAATCTACAGATGTATCGCGGAGCATCGCTAGTTGAAAATACACCGATCTAATACAATCACTCAACATGAACCATATTTCCGCATCGACACCCACTCAATCCGCCTCTCCCCTTGAGCTGGACCCGAACACCATACGGGAAATCTCTTCCTATGTAACCGAGAAAATCGTCGCTTACCTGGAATCCCTTCCCGATCAACCGGTTTGTGACACCGAGGGCGCCGAAGTCGTCGCGGCCAGCCTGCTCGAACCTCTCCCCAAATCCGGTGAAACCTACAAGGAATTGGTGGATCTGGTGTTCGACAAGGCCCTCACCAAGGGATACAACAGTGCAAGCCCGGGATACATGGCTTTCATTCCAGGCGGCGGTCTGATTCACTCCGCAATCGCTGACCTAATCAGCGATGCCATCAACCGTTACGTTGGTATCTGGGTATCGGCTCCCGGGTTGGTACAGATCGAAACCAACGTAGTACGCTGGTTCTGCGACATTGTTGGATACGCGGATGATGCAGGAGGATTTCTTACCACCGGTGGATCCCTGGCCAACTTTTCCGCTCTTTTCACGGCCCGCCGAACTGAACTTCCCGAGGATTTCCTGTCTGGCAGGATCTACACTTCGGACCAGGCTCATCACTCCGTATTCAAGGCCGCTCAACTGGTCGGGTTTCCCGAATCCGCCATTAGAATCATCCCTTCTGATTCATCCTTCAGGATTGATATCGGCCGTCTGCATGAAGAAATCCGAAAAGACCGAAGGAAAGGGTTCCATCCCTTCGCCGTAATAGCCAATGCCGGAACCACCAATACCGGCGCAGTGGACGATCTGGAGCGGATTGCCGACATCAGCGAAAAGGAGAACGTTTGGTTACACATCGACGCAGCCTACGGCGGTTTTTTCTTGCTGACGGAACAGGGTAAACAGCGGATGAAAGGCATGAGCCGGGCCGACTCGATTACACTGGATCCGCACAAGGGACTGTTCCTACCCTACGGAACAGGTTGTCTCCTGGCCAAGAACAACGAAACTCTGCGCGAAGCTCATGCAATCCATGCCTGCTACCTTCCACCCATGCAGGACAGGGAGGGACGAGTCGATTTCTGCGACATCTCGCCCGAACTTTCGCGTGATTTCAGAGGCCTCAGAGCATGGTTACCGATCAAGATGCACGGGATTGATGTCTTCAGGGAAGCCCTTGACGAAAAACTCGAACTGGCACAGTGGATTACCGATCAGCTTGAATCGCTCCCGAATATCCGTATCGTCGCCCAACCACAACTCTCTGTCGTAACGTTCAGGGTACGCAGTTCCCAAACGGAACCCGCTAAGGCCAACGTACAGACCCAGCATCTGCTGGAACGAATCAACGCCTACGGGCATGTATTCCTGACAGGAACCCTACTCGCCGGGATCTTTGTCATAAGAATCTGTATCCTGTCCTTCCGTACCGACAGGAACCGGGTTGAAATGTGCTTGAGAGACATCAGAAAAGCCTGTCTTGGTCTCAATCCCAGCACATCGAATGAATCCTAAACACAACACTGTTCACTACCGTCGACTCACAGAGCCCAGGCCCTCCGATCCAATGAATGCCGTTAATCAAGGCTGGTTGTTTTCCAGATAGAACATACACGCGGCAAGGCCGGCCGCTGGCCAGGATCACACTCTATGTTGTCGATGTGGAATCCGAGAGGCGAGGACCCATCCTATATCTGAAAAATAGGGATCGCGGCAACTGGCAGGATCGTTTTGATTACAAGGTTGAAACCGATCTCGGCCAACTTCACCTTGAGGCTATGGAGCAATTAATGCGGGAGGACCAGGCGGCGGTAATCGACGTGACGCCTAATCATCCTGCCCTCGAGGCAGAGCCAAATGATTAGAGCATCCTTTGCTAAAGGAAAGTGCATCTGTAGCCCTGTTTTTCCGCCTCACTGGTGGACGATCAGGGGGTCGATGATTGCCGAGAGATTCTACCTTACTGATAACTAGGGTAATTCATCATCAAGGGCGAGAATGGGTCCATCTCACCTAAGCGATTCAGTCGTCATGAAGGATATCTGCTGGGTATGGATTTACTCCCCCCCTTAACTCCAGAACGGGGGGCAGTTGCTATAGTCAGTCCCCCTCACACCCCACTCTTGGGGAGGCAATAACAGAGAAGCGGTATATGAGGTAATCTAGAGAACAGTCTTAGTCCCATATGCAAGAGATATGGGGTTAACTAAAATATGAGTTGTTTTTTTGTCGCATAAAAGGCAGTGAATAACAAGTTAGACGGTGGATCGCAATAGAACATCTTTTATGCTAAACAGTTAGAGGAGACCTATAGTCATGATCAAATACATATTAGTTATTTTATACATTTCAATTGCAGCAAGTGTAGCCAGAGCCGAAAACATTGAACAAAAAGAAAATGAACATCAAAGAATAGAGAAA
>JANXGZ010000286.1 GCA_024958995.1 Methylococcales bacterium
AGTATCCTTGTAGGGGTCGCCTACGGTATCGCCGGTCACTGCAGCATGGTGGGCTTCAGAACCCTTGCCGCCAAGGTTGCCATCTTCAATGTATTTCTTGGCGTTGTCCCATGCTCCACCACCGGTTGTCATTGACAACGCCATAAACAGACCCGTGACGATCGAACCGATCAACACGCCGCCAAGCGCTTCCTTGCCAAGCGTCAGGCCAACGATTAGGGGTACGGCGATGGGCAGAAGAGACGGAATGACCATTTCCTTGATGGCTGCGCTGGTCAGCAGATCAACAGCCCTGGAATAGTCGGGTTTGGCGCTTCCGTCCATGATGCCCGGTATTTCCTTGAACTGACGTCGAACCTCTATCACGATGCCACTAGCTGCACGGCCAACGGCCTCCATTGCCAGGGCGCAGAAGAGATAAGGCACCAGTCCACCGATAAAGAGGCCGATGATCACCATGTGGTTGGACAGGTCAAACGCTATGTTGCCGCCCAGTTTGGCGGAATAGTCGGCAAACAACACCAGTGCGGCAAGACCTGCTGAACCGATGGCGTAGCCTTTGGTCACGGCTTTTGTCGTATTTCCGACAGCGTCCAGCGGATCGGTGATATTCCGGATTTCCTCTGGTAGGCCCGCCATTTCTGCAATTCCTCCGGCGTTGTCAGTGATCGGGCCGTAAGCGTCTAGTGCAACGACCATTCCCGCCATCGAGAGCATGGCTGTTGCCGCGATGGCCAAACCAAACAGTCCTGCCAATTCGTAAGCTCCCCAGATACTGGCGCAGACTACGATGACCGGTGCTGCGGTCGATTTCAGGGAAACCGCGAGCCCGGCAATGATGTTGGTGCCATGACCCGTGGTCGATGCTTCGGCAATGCTTCTGACCGGGCTGAACTCGGTGGACGTGTAATATTCCGTTATCGCCACCATGGCTGCAGTGAGTGCCAGTCCAATTAGAGACGCGGCATAGAGATTAATTGTTGGGATGATGGTGCCGGCCACCGTCAAGCTGTCTCCCAGCATCATTAGCGTAAAAGGATAGTAAAGAACTGCGGACAATCCTCCGGATACAAGCACTCCCTTGTACAGTGCAGTCATCACCTTGCCGTCTTTTTTGACCTTGACGAAGAAGGCCCCGGCGATGGAAGTAAAGATGGAAATGGCACCCAGAACCAACGGGTAAATAATCGCGCCTTCCGATGCATTTTCGATCAGAAGACCAGCCAGGACCATTGTTGCGATAATGGTGACCGCGTAGGTTTCGAACAGGTCTGCAGCCATTCCTGCACAGTCGCCGACATTGTCGCCGACGTTGTCGGCAATGACGGCTGGGTTGCGTGGGTCGTCTTCTGGAATACCGGCTTCTACCTTGCCGACAAGGTCAGCGCCGACGTCTGCACCCTTGGTGAAGATACCGCCGCCAAGGCGGGCAAAAATGGAAATCAGCGAACCACCGAATGCCAGACCGATTAGGGCGTGTAACGGGTCTTGCGCACCTGCAGCGATCAGTATGGCGTAGTAACCGGCAACCCCAAAAAGGCCCAGGCCGACAACCAGCATTCCGGTGATGGCTCCGCCGCGAAAGGCAACCTGGAATGCAGATTCAAGCCCCTCGTAGGCAGCCTGTGCGGTCCGGGTATTTGCCCGGACCGAGATGTTCATTCCGATATATCCGGCAGCACCGGAGAGACCCGCACCGACCGCGAAGCCGACTGCTGTTGCCCAGTCAAGACCAAAGCCAATGACAATAAAAAGGGCAATCCCGACATAGCTTATGGTTTTGTACTGACGGTCGAGATAAGCTTGGGCGCCTTGCTGAATGGCGGCGCCGATTTCTTGCATGCGGTCATTACCGCTTGGTTTCGAATTGATCCACTCGATCGATGACAGACCGTACAGGATGGCGGCGCCCGAAGCGATGAGAGCAAACGAAATACCCCAGCTTATGGTAGGGCCTATGATGACGATCAGAGCGAGACTGATGATCCCGATCTTGCGATAGAGGGGATTGAGCAAATATGCTTCAATCCCCAACTTCTTGGATATAGCATTTACGGTGGCCATTTATTTCCTCCTTAATTGGAAAATGAGATAAAACAGAAACAGGTCATAGAGATAAAGTTGATGTCATTCGAGTGGCCTTCGTTCGGGTCCGGCTCGAACAGCTGATTACAGGAAATGGATTGTCTCCACGGGCAGAGTGTTCAGGGTTGCTGTATTTGTGAGTTGTCTGTTCTTTTGCTGCCTAGCCCGTTAACGAAAACGTCTCGGCAAGTCTTTTTTCCACGCTTGCATTTTTCAGCCGGGCATATTGTGGCAGTCCGTTTCTGAACGGCGGATAGTCTTCCCCCTCGATCAGGGGCTGCAAGTATTCTCGGCAGGCTTCGGTAATGCCGAAGCCGTCTTCGCGGATGTATTCTTGCGGAAGCATCTTTTCGACGTTGGCCACCTTGGCAAGATCGACCGAGCCGATTGCCCATCGGTAGGGGGCGCTGGATTTTCGAACGATGATGGGCATGATCGCGTTTTTCCCCTGCAACGCGAATTCAAGCGCTGCCTTGCCCATCGCGTAAGCCTGGTCGACATCGGTTTTCGATGCGATGTGACGAGCGGCACGCTGCAGGTAGTCAGCGACTGCCCAGTGGTACTTGTGGCCCAACGCGTCCTTTACCAAGTCGGCGATAACGGGGGCGGTTCCGCCGAGTTGGGCGTGACCAAAAGCGTCCTTTTCGCCGGCTTCGGACAGGAACTTTCCGTTGACTCCCCGGATCCCCTCGGAAACGACAACCGAGCAGTAGCCATGGCTCTCGACCTTTTCTTTGACCTGTTCCAGGAATGCGGCTCGGTTGAATGTCACTTCAGGAAACAGGATCAGCAGAGGGATGTCATGGGTCTTGCTGACTGCCAGCGCTCCGGCCGCGGCGATCCATCCGGCGTGTCGTCCCATCACCTCCAGGATGAAGACCTTGGTGGATGTTGAACACATCGAGGCCACATCCAGGCTGGCTTCCAGCGTGGAAACGGCAACATACTTGGCGACCGAGCCAAAACCGGGGCAATTGTCCGTGATGGGCAGATCGTTGTCGACCGTTTTTGGAATGCCGATGCAGGTGATCGGATAGCCGAGTTTTTCGCTAACCTGTGATACCTTGTAGGCGGTGTCCTGGGAGTCGCCGCCGCCGTTGTAGAAGAAGTAACCGATATTGTGCGCCTGGAAAACGTCAATTAGCCGCTGGTATTCTGCCTGGCTTTCTTCCAGCCCCTTGAGCTTGTGTCTACAGGAACCGAATGCACCGGAAGGTGTATAGCGCAGCGCAGCGATAGCCGCGTCGCTGTCTTTACTGGTATCGATCAGGTCTTCGGTCAGTGCGCCAAGGATTCCGTTTCGGCCAGCGTAAACGGTCCCAATGCGGTCGGGTACTTTTCTGGCGGCTTCGATCAGCCCACAGGCACTGGCATTAATGACTGCGGTTACACCCCCGGACTGGGCATAGAATGCGTTTTTCAAGTTGCTTCTAATCAGTTAAGGCATAAAACCTTTAATTATAGCATTAGATATGACCTGTGGAATAGGGCCGAGGTCGCCCCTGGCCCGGTTCAGCCGACCAGCCCTTTGTTATTCGGTTCTCCGATCGAACCGCATCGGCCACTGCCTCAACGAATGATGATCCCTTGTTTGAGTGAGTTTGAGTTTGGCATCGAGCACTGTTTTGCAGCAGGATCGGATGCAGAAGGGTAGCGGCCAACGGTTGTTGAGGGGAGCTATTCTCTGGTTGGGCGGGGGACTGGGAATTCGCTGTGAACCACTGGAAAAGATAATTCCAGGCAGCGGTTGACAGGGGTCTATTAGGGCCTATAATACGTCGGCTCAATGCGGATCAAACCGCGGCTCTTTAACAACGAGACCAAATAATCTGTGTGGGTACTCGTGTTGGATATTTAGGCAAGACTAGAAATATTCGACCGAAGTATCTCGAAGATTCATTTAGAGAACTGAAATCGAACCAGAAACAACTGTCGGAGTTCGGGATGGCGTAAGCCATGTGGTGCCGGATTTAGGCAGTAGATGTAATTTCGAAGTATTAAACTGAAGAGTTTGATCATGGCTCAGATTGAACGCTGGCGGCATGCCTAACACATGCAAGTCGAACGGTAACATGGGGAGCTTGCTCCCTGATGACGAGTGGCGGACGGGTGAGTAACGCGTAGGAATCTGCCCAGTCGTGGGGGACAACTCGAGGAAACTCGAGCTAATACCGCATACGCCCTACGGGGGAAAGCGGGGGATCTTCGGACCTCGCGCGATTGGATGAGCCTGCGTTGGATTAGCTAGTTGGTGGGGTAAAGGCCTACCAAGGCGACGATCCATAGCTGGTCTGAGAGGACGATCAGCCACACTGGGACTGAGACACGGCCCAGACTCCTACGGGAGGCAGCAGTGGGGAATATTGGACAATGGGCGAAAGCCTGATCCAGCAATGCCGCGTGTGTGAAGAAGGCCTGCGGGTTGTAAAGCACTTTCAGTCGGGAGGAAGAGAGGGTCGTTAATAGCGGCTCAGGATGACGTAACCGACAGAAGAAGCACCGGCTAACTCCGTGCCAGCAGCCGCGGTAATACGGAGGGTGCGAGCGTTAATCGGAATTACTGGGCGTAAAGGGCGCGTAGGCGGCGTGATCAGTCAGATGTGAAAGCCCTGGGCTTAACCTGGGAATTGCATTTGATACTGTCATGCTCGAGTTTGGTAGAGGGGAGTGGAATTTCCGGTGTAGCGGTGAAATGCGTAGAGATCGGAAGGAA
>JANXGZ010000063.1 GCA_024958995.1 Methylococcales bacterium
TTCAGAGACATGTAGGAGATCAAGGATCCGGGCACGCGAAAGCGCGGTCTAGGCCTGGGGAATCTGAGGGCGATCTGGATTCCTTCCCATTCGGAGGTCGTTCAATCGCTGCTTCCCCACTTCTTTTTCAACCAGTCACTACCCGACGTCACCATCAGCAAACCTGCTGACCGACTCTGGCGCCAGATATCTTTCCAGTACTTTTCTTCGTGAAATGATTTTAAGCACCTCAGATACTGGTGGCGCCTTGCGGCAGGCAGGTTCCTGAGGATGACAGGGACCAGACTTTCCTCGACGTTATAGCCATCGGCGAGATTCAACGGAACCACCTGCTCCACTTCCATGGAAAGATCCCGGGCCACCGCTTCGATTGCAGCCCTGATGTGGTCGGCCTTTTTTCCCTGCGGCGGATCAAGACAATACGGCGGGTTCCATTCCCGGAACGGGCGCAAGCGGTCAACCTGACTAAGGGCTACAATGCATTCTGGACATTGGCGATTCTTTTCCCGAAACCGGTGGCGCAGCAATTTTAGGAACTTACGGTCCGCATCCCGTGCCGGATGGGTGGTCGCGCAGACCAGCAGTAGAAGATCGGCTTCATCCACAGCCCCCTCCAGTTCAGGCAGCGAGGCGGCACTAGCCTCACTGTCCCCGTACCCGGCCGAATCAACGATGATGGTATTAGGAAGCCCGTCTCTTTCAAGCACGAAGGGCTGGACCTGCATGGTGGTCGGCAGCACATCCGTGGCCGCCTTCAATTCGCCGAACAAGGCATTGATCAGGCTGGACTTGCCGCTTCCAGTCTGCCCTGCCACCACGATACGCAGGGGTTCCCGCCCCATCTCCTGTTCCCTGTCGCGAGCTATGTCCAGGTCCCTATCCGACTCGCCGCTAAGGTAAGCCTCCGTCTGGACCGCGTCAAAATCCAGTTCACCGCTGTACAGGCGTATTGCGTAAAAACCGACCTTGCGAATACAGGCAATCGTAATGAACAACCTGATTTCCCGATAGACCAGCGAAGCGGTATCGCCACTAACGCGATGACGAACTTCGTTCACGATCGCTGTAACCGGGGACACTGCAAATCCGGCCAGTCGGTACCAGTTGTAGATTTTCTGCATCTGCCCGACCATCCTACGTCCCTTGACCACGTCGTTGATGGTCACCACATGGCTGCCCGGAACATGTTCCGCAGCTAGAGCACGAAGATCGCGTGAAAGAAGTTCGACGATCCTCAGGAGATCGGGAATCCTCATCTCCAGAAATGGCTGCTCCTGTTCAGGATGAAAGTGCCTGGCTACCGTTTCCACTGTTTCCTGAAACAGAGCCAGGTAGGCATCCCAATCTTCCAGTACCGGTCGTTGTTTCTCGATGCGTCCGCAAACCGATTCCACGCTCGCCCAAGCCGCTTGTTGGGTAGAGGACCAATTGGGCGATGACTTGGCTTGAAGAGGCTCTGGAATCCCGGGGCGCGCCACCATCGCCCGGAACTGGCGGGCAGCAACCCACGACAGCAACGAGGTCACAAGTATGACGCCCAACCAGTGAAACAGCCATTGTTCCTGCCATAGCCAGAGGAACCCGGCAACCAGCAGTAGTACCCAGGGCAGTCCCCCGAAGAAAAACAAACTGGCAACAACCAGCCTCTGGCGAATGCGCTGCATCTAGCTTGCCTGCCAGTTCATATGCAGCAACCCGGACGGGTAATCAACCGGGAAACGCTGCTCAATGGAACGGCCGGCCACGCTGTCATGCATTCTTGCGCGTCCGGCCGCTCTTGACGTACCCCTTCAGCAATTCCTTGCCCTGCTCTAGTTGTTTGCGGTAGACATCCCTGTAGAGGTAACGACTCCGTATCCCGCCTTCCAGCACATGGCTGAAATAAAGGTCCAGTGTTTTCCCAAGGGCATAGGTTGTTGCCGCGGTCAGCACCGACGCTGCAGCGGCCCCATAAGCCGGTATCAACTTAAGAACCTGCCGTTTCCCTAGGTTGCTGACAAAACCAACACCCAATACTCCGCCGATATCTTGTAACCTTTCGAGGTTCAGGGGCTGACCATATACCCCGGCGATGACCCGGAACAGTTTCAGTTGGATAGCGACCACCAGCGGTGTATCAACCAGCGGTAGCGGAACAGCCCCTGCCATTCCTGCAGCGACCGAATGACTAATGATATGGGGATGGACCGTTGAATGATAAAGATTATGAATTCGTTCGCGCGCCTGGCCCGCATCACGCAGCAAAACTCCAACGCCTTGCGGCAGGACCTGTTCCAGCACATTCCAGAAATCTTCCAGGCCGTATAAGACGTTTTCATAGCCGTCTTCGAACCGGGTAAAGTCAATCGGTACAAACAAGGCGTCAATGCCCTCACCTCGAATCAGTTCCCTTTGCCGCTGAAGCGACCTGGCAAGTCTCTGCGGTATGTCTCCAGGGATCCCTGGGTGCTGAAAAGGATAGGGTTCAACATGCGGATCGGTCGGCCGCTCATAACCTTCGTGCAAACACGTTTGGGCCACAACTACGGGCCATTCCGGACGCTGTTTGAGGATAGGCTGCAGTGAATCGATCAACGGTTTTTGTGCCTGGTCCATCGCCTTCATGACAAGGATCAGTACATGCGCCTGCCGTGAAAACAGCTCGATATCCTCCTCCGCGTCGTAATTGACCTCGCCAAGACCGCGGGTATCGAGAAAGCGCATGAGGCAATTTCCGGCGTCCGGAAAATGATAGACCCGCGAGTAACGGGTGCATGACTCGAAACCATCACCGATACGGGCCCTTTCATGTCCTGTCAGGGCATGGACAATCGCTGTTTTTCCCGACTGCGTCTTGCCAAGCAACCAGAACACCGGAGCTGGCAATTCCCGCAAGACATCGGCGAGTTGCCGGTCCAACTGCGCATTGTCGATGGGTGAATCAAGAAAACGGTTTTTCAGAAATTTCCACATCTCTCAATTGCCGCTGCGTTGCGGTAGCCAGACTCAGTCCAGCAATTCAATTGCCTTTGCCGGGGCGGCGCATCAAGCTACAGACCACTTCGTCAAGAACATTGATGGGACAGCTATGACCGTAAAAAAGGCATTGATCCAGTTATCGTTCGATGAGGCTGAACTTAAAGCCCAAATTTAGATTGAGAACCAACGGCCCAGCCGAATGCACCTCACGTGTTTTCGAGAAATTCCCAGCCGGTATCTCGGTGGGCAAAGGTCCGCGAGTCCCCATCAGCCCCCTTTGCCGAACACCCGGGTTTAGACATGGAAAAGCGGGATGAATTCCGAAGCCGGAAATTCTGGCCACTGTCAACCAAGATCGGCAGGCTAGAACCTAGGTTTGGTCTGACTGATTTCGATACCCGGATGGTCACAAGCTCACACTGCCCCCTAGCGGCGCGACATCGAAACTGGGGCCACAGACTCCCGCGCCGGCCTGCACTGCCTGTCAGATGAACTTGTAGCCCAAAACTCCAATTCCGACCATAGCCACGGTTGCCCAACCGATTCGGTTGACGTAGACATTCAGCATTTTTTCGAGCCGTTCCCCGCCCCATGCCAGCAAAAAGGATACCAGGAAGAAACGCGCGCCTCGACCGATGAACGAAGCAAAGATAAAGGGGGCCAGCGGCATCGAAAGGGTACCTGCCGCGATGGTGAAAACCTTGTAGGGAATTGGGGAAAAGCCGGCAATCAGAACCGCCAAGAAACCCCATTCATCGAACCAGGTCCGAGCCAGCAGGTACTTCCCCCAATAATGAAATTGATGCAGCCACGGTTCAATAACATCGAATGCAAATTGCCCGATCAGGTAGCCAAACACCCCACCCAGAACCGAGGCGAACGTGGCCACCAGAGCAAAGTAAAACGCCCTTGACGGACGCGCCATTGCCATAGGCGCCAGCATAATGTCGGGAGGAATCGGGAAAAACGACGACTCCGCGAAACTCAGTATCGAGAGGTAACGAACAGCGTGCTGGTGGCGCGCCCAGCCAAGCGCTTTTTTATAAAGGTAAGAGAACAAGGTCAGAATCTCCCTGGAACGAGGGGTACGAAGCGCACCGGCTCGATTTCCTCGAGTTCGCACCCCTTGTCGGTTTTTGTAATTCGTTGCAAGGATTGCTGACCACCGCTCCCGACCGGGATCACCATGACCCCGCCGGTCGTCAGTTGTTCCAGCAGCATGAGCGGAATTTCCTCCGGCGCAGCCGTCACCAGGATACCGTCGTAGGGCGCGTACTCCTTTCTGCCCCAGCCACCGTCGCTGTGCCGGTAACTAACGTTGTGCAGACGAAGTTCATGTAGGCACTGGCGCGCACGCTGCATCAGGGGAAGGATGCGTTCGACCGTGTACAATTTTTCGACCAGTTGCGCGAGCACCGCAGTCTGGTATCCCGATCCCGTACCCACTTCAAGCACTTTTCTCGGCATCCCGTTTTCAAGCAGCAATTCGGTCATCCGTGCAACAATGTACGGCTGCGAAATCGTCTGGCTGTGACCAATCGGCAGAGCCGTATCATCGTAGGCACGAACCGCTAGAGCTTCATCGACGAAGATGTGTCTCGGTGTATTTCCGATTACATCGAGTAGCCCAGCATTCCGGATCCCTTGCTCCTTCAGACGCTGCACAAGCCGATGGCGGGTACGGCGGGATGTCATACCAATACCCTCGTGATGCAGGTTCAAAGTTCTTCTCCGGCCGCAAGCCAATGGGAAACACTTTCGATTTTTCCGTAGTTCGTCAGATCGACCTGTAACGGGGTCACCGAAACATAGTTCTCCCGGATGGCATGGAAATCCGTTTCCGGCCCAGCGTCCTGCTCCGGGCCAGCAGCCCCGACCCAATAGATTTCCCGACCACGCGGATCCAGCGATCTGACCACCGGTTCCGACTTGTGGCGCTGGCCCAGCCGAGTCGACCGAAAACCCCGCAGTTCGTTGAACGGAACGTCCGGCACGTTGACGTTGAGTATGGTATCTGACGACAAGGGTTGTGCCTGAACCCGGTGGAACAGTTCAATCGCAACCCGGGCCGCGGTTTCAAGATGCCTCGGCACCTGTGAAGCCAGAGAAATAGCAACTGCGGGCAACCCTAGGAAACGCCCTTCCATCGCTGCCGCAACGGTACCGGAATAAAGCACATCGTCGCCGAGGTTGGCCCCGTGGTTGATCCCGGCGAACACCATGTCCGGTTCTTCCTCGAGTAGCCCGGTGATCGCAAGGTGCACACAGTCAGTCGGTGTCCCGTCCACCTTGATCACCCCACCATTCATCACCGTTGCACGCAAGGGCCTGTCAAGCGTCAGCGAATTGCTCGCACCGCTGCGGTTTCTATCCGGTGCTACCACGGAAACCCTGGCCTGACCTTCGAAAACCGACTTCAGAGCAATCAGTCCCTCGGCTGAATAACCATCGTCATTGCTGACTAGAATATGCATCGCTTGAGGAAATAAATGGTAAACCATTTATTCTACACAAATTCACTACCCTGAACAGGATCGAGCAGGAACTTTCCCGTACCGGCGAGCCGCCAGAAACTGGAACACAGGAAAGCGATTGGCTACGCCAATCAACGGCGACAGCTTGGTTCGGGGTCACTAGACAAAAACCCAGAAAAGGACAGCGCCGAGAAGCAACCGGTAAACGACGAAAGGAAACAGCCCTACCCGTTCCAGCAGTCCAATGAACCAGCCAATGGTCAGGTAAGCGGTTACGCCAGAAACCACCACCCCAATCAGAAGAAAATCCAGAGTAATCTCATTGTCAACCTGCGAAACTTGGTAAATCTTGGCTATTCCGGCCAGCGCAATGACCGGGATCGACAGCAAAAAGGAAAACCTGGCCGCCAATTCGCGCCCAAGTCCGAGCATCAGACCTGCGGTAATGGTGATTCCGGATCTCGAAGTCCCGGGAATGAGAGCAAACGCCTGGCAAACACTGATCATCACCACCACTTTCCAGCTCAACCCGTTTGGAGTAGAAGATCGCCGGGCCATGCTATCAGCCCACCAGAGCAACAGGGCAAAAACCACGGTCGCCGCGGCAATAACCCTAGGCGACCTCAGAAACTGTTCCGTGCCATCCGACATCAGTATGCCGCAGACTCCGACCGGAAGCGTACCGATAATCACAAACCAAACCAATACGGAATCCGCAGTTGCGGGAGCGCCCCTCAGCCAACCAAGCCAGTCCGATAACATGGTCGCCAGGGTATGCCGGTAGTAGGCAATTACAGCCATGAGGGTTCCCACATGGACCGCGATATCGAAAACCAGACCCTGGTCTTCCCAACCGGCGAATACCGGGACCAGGACAAGATGGGCCGAACTCGAAACCGGTAGAAATTCCGTAAGACCCTGCAGCAGAGCCAGGATCACCGCGTGACTTATATCCACCTCAGTTTCCCTGGTTAACCTTTACCATGAGCCAGTTTTTCCTTTGCCCGGACAGAGCCCTGCGAACCACTGGGGCGACATCTGCCTGTTGCAGTCTCAGAGCAGTCGATTCTGACACAACCCCGACAATCCGTTGATTGCTAAACATTCAGGATCTCCCGAATAACGGAGGTCGCGTAACCACCGGCCGGCAGTGAAAATTCAAGCACCAGGACATTCTCAGGTTCAATATGCCATTGGAGTTTTTGCGGAAACAGCCTGAAGGACCGCCTTGCCGCTACCACACAGTGTTCCTCGAGCCCCCTGCAAAACAGGGGATAATCGACACAAAGGCGCTCTTCGTACTCGAGAGCCCGTGCACTGACCTCGTTGCTTCCAGTTCCCCACAGTACGCCGGTGGGGTGTAATTCTCCCTCTGCAACCCTGTAGCTGTCGTTGGGCCCAACAACCGTGGTTCTAAAATAGGAATTCGATCCCTCGAACATCAACGCGTCTCCGGCAATCGCCTGGTTCCAGTTACCGTCTTCGATCCGACGCGACAAAAGGATATTGAACAGGACTGATCGGGCTGTAGAAAGCAGTAATCCCTTCTTGTATCGCCCTTTAACCGAATGGCTTCCACTGAAAAAACGGCCCGCCTCGTCGATGTTCCCGCCGCCCCAGCCAAAACGCTGAGGACCATAATAATTGGGAATACCCTGACGAGAAATCTTATCCAGCAGGTGCTCCAGTTTCAAGGACGGAGCATCTACATTGCGAATTCGGATCCGGAACCCGTTCGAAGCCAGACTACCCCGCTTCAGTTTTCGGCTATGGCGGCGAACCTCCAGCACTTCCAAGCCTTCCTCATGCCAGTCAGTCCAGTGTTTATCCGCAACTTGCGGAAGCCTGACACTCAACCACTGCCTTGCCACCGCGTGACGGTCCTTCATGCCCGCGAAACCGACATCCCGACTTTTTACGCGGCCGAATCTCGCCAGGCGGCGCGCGACGTCCTCGGTATTGAGGCCGCGTTTTTCGATTCGAAGGAAAAGGTGTTCGCCCTGGCCTGAGCAATCGAATCCTAGCGATTCGTCAACGACAAAATCCTCGCAAACGGATTTCAGGTGCCCGGTCCCGATGGGCCCGCCATGGGCGTAAGGCAGGTCATTTGGGCGGAGCCCGCTGCAATTGGCTACCGGAAATCCGGGATCAGGCACTTTCCAGCAGAACCACCGCGTGGGTGGAAATTCCCTCCTCGCGACCTTCGAAACCCATTTTCTCGGTTGTTGTTGCCTTGATATTTACCGAATCGGTGGAAATCCCAAGATCCTGCGCGATGTTGGCTTGCATGGCTGAAATGTAATCCGCGAGTCGAGGCTTTTGGGCGATGATGGTGACATCGACATTGCCGGGGCAATACCCCATTCCGGAAAGTTTCTCGACCACGTGACAAAGCAGACGCCGACTGTCGATCCCCTTGTATTTCGAATCGGAATCGGGGAAATGCTTTCCGATATCACCCAGTGCTGCAGCCCCAAGCAATGCATCGCACAACGCATGGAGCACAACATCCCCGTCGGAATGCGCGATCATGCCTCTTTCGTAATCGATTTTCTCACCGCCGAGAATCAGCTTTCCAGCGTCCCCGAACCGATGAGCGTCGTAACCGTGCCCTATTCGCAACGTTGCTGCTCCAGATAGTAACTGGCTAGAGGCAGATCCTCCGGCCTGGTAATCTTGATATTGTCGGGACGGCCTTCCACGATGAGCGGCCTCAGTCCCTTGAGTTCAATTGCGCTGGCTTCATCGGTGACCAGCCGGTCATTTCGGGAGGCCTCTCTCAACGCATCGCGCAAAAGCCCGAGTCGGAACATTTGCGGCGTCAGTGCGCGCCAGACCCTGCTGCGGTCCACCGTAGACTGGATCCGGTCTGATTCAACATCCTTCAGCGTATCGTGAATCGGAAGAGCCAGTAGGCCGCCGACCGGATCGTTCCCGACCTCTTCGACCAGTCGCCGCAGGTCGGTTTCGGTAACGCATGGCCGGGCAGCATCGTGGACCATCACCCAGTCATCAACAGAACCGAGCAAGGCGATGAAATCCAGTCCCGACAGAACTGAATCCGCCCTTTCCCGACCTCCGGCCACCCTGTGGACCTGTTCAGTGTCGCTCAGGCACAGGGACGGCCAGTATTCGTCCTCCGGC
>JANXGZ010000273.1 GCA_024958995.1 Methylococcales bacterium
ATACACACTGAGCGGAAAAATCATCGAATGCGGCAAGGATGTGGATTCATCCTGGCTCGGCCGTTCGGTCTTCGTATTTCATCCCCACCAGGACCAGGTCATCGTTCCGATCGTCGAATGTCTGCCCATTCCAGCTGACCTTGATCACTACGATGCACTGTTTCTTCCTAACATGGAGTCAGCACTCAATTTCGTCATGGACGCCAACCCGGTCATCGGCAGCCGGATGATGGTATTCGGACTGGGTATCGTCGGCCTGCTCACCTGCGAACTGCTATCCAGACAAGGGCCTGAACAGCTGATCGGTCTCGACCCTTTGGCCGACAGACGACAGCGGGCCCTGAACTCGGGCCTGTGCGACGCCACCGATCCATCGAACACCAGCCAATGGCAATCCCTGATCAATGAACTGTTCGACAACAGCAAAGCGCAGGGAATGGATATTGTCTTCGAACTTTCCGGCAACATGCAGGCCCTTAACCAGGCAATCGAAGCAACCGGCTTCGACGGGACCATCTTACTGGGTTCATGGTACGGAACACGCAGCCATGCACTGGATCTTGGCGGCCATTTCCACCGGCGCCGCATCAACATTGTCTCCAGCCAGGTCAGCACATTGGACCCATCCCTCAGCGGCCGATGGAACAAGCAGCGGAGAATTGCCCTGGCATGGGACATGATTCGGGCGATCCGGCCTGCATCGCTCATTACCCACCGGTTCCAGTTGCAAGATTGTGACCGGGCCTTTGAGGTGGCTAGCCAACGCCTGGAGAATTGTCTACAGGTGATCTTTGAATATTCTTGAAGGAAGCATCCATGTACCAACTGGCCATTACGCGTGATTTCATTGCACAGCACTACCTGATCGGAGGCGATTGGGGCAGGGAAAACGAACGACACAGTCATCATTACAAGGTAGAGGTTCGGGTCCAGCAACAGGGCCTCGACCAGCATGGCTACCTCATCGATATTGTCGACCTCGAATCATCGCTCGGCCGAATCATCGACGGTTACCAGGAAAACACCCTCAACGACTTGGCGCCGTTCAAGGATCTAAACCCCAGCCTGGAAAGGTTTGCGCGGGTCATCTGGGAAGAACTGGTCAGCCGGTTAGACATCGATGGCAACGCACTTTCGGTCAGACTGTGGGAAAACGAGAACGACTGGGCAGCCTACTGCCAGCCCTGACATTGAGTCCACAGCTTCCGGTCGCGTCCTTCACCGCCCCGGCTTGATAGCCCTGAAATAAACCCCCCCACGACATGGCGACAGATTCAGTACCCGACCGACAAGATCCACCAGAGTCAGTAGGGCTGAAATCAGCCCAGGAATGTCGCCCCTGGGAACAAACGTCCAGCAACCCTCGCGGCACAGAACCAGGGAAGTTTCCGCGAGGAGCTTGCGAATCGATGGCAGACTCATGAATCGATCAGTACTCAAATGCCGGGTTTCGAATCCGAGGGTGGGCGCGATGAACCGATACCAGAGGTAATCCCCATTGGGAGTGAGACACACAAAAGTGCCTCCGGGTCTCAATACACGCTGCACCTGCTGCACCACCACGAGCCTGTCAAGCATATGTTCAAAAGCACCGACGCAAAGAACGCAGTCGACCGTTTCGTCGGGCACCGTTGACAATTCCTCGGCCCGGTCCACCTCGAGACGAACCCGTTCTGACGCAGCCGAGCGTTCTCTGGTCTTTCTGGCCTGTTCAATCATCAATGGAGAAATATCGGTCCCCATCAGCAGACCAAAACAGTCTGTCAGCGCAAACAGATGGATACCGGTACCGCATCCAATCTCCAGCAAGCTGCCTACCCCCCGCTCCCCGACTAGAGAACGGATGATGGACAGACGGTACGCCAGCAGCTTCTCGGGATTCCCGTGCTGATCCACATAATCCAGTGCAGCCTCATCAAAGAAATGCTGAAGATCGCGGTCGGTCTCGACCTTCCTGGTTTGCAGGCGGGTCATTCGGATTCCTGTTGTATGTCGGTTCCCCGCTGAACACAGCGCACCGCATCGGCGAACGAAAGGCAGAGTAACAAGCTCGCAACTGCCACCAAGGGCCGATAGAAATTCTCGTTGGCCATGAATGCGGAAATCATCGAAACCATGACCAGAAAATAAACCTGACGACCCCGGGCTGTGCGTTGTTCCTTGATTCGGGGTGGCCTGGTCAACTTGAGGTAGCCAACGAAAAAATAACGCAGTAGTCCGGGCACCAGAACCCATGCACCAAGCCGCTGATCGGAATAAAGCAGCACACAGAGAACCAGCAGAAAGAAGGCATCCACTTCCTTGTCGAAATACTCGCCGAATTCAGACACGAGACCCCATCTCCGTGCAGCCCAGCCGTCCAGGGCATCCAGCATGAACAAAACAATGGCCGCCTCGCCGACCCAAACAGCCCATGGGCCCGTTATGCAAAACAGTATGAGGATTCCGCAAAGGCGAAAAAGGGTAATCGCATTCGCAACCCCGAATCGGTTGCACGGAGTCCACCGTTTTCTGAAACGCAAAACCAATCCGAAAAAGGAAATGGCCGCTGGCAGTACGGCCACGACATGCGGCAAACCCGAAAGAAACGCCAGCACGAACAGGCCAACCCAAAGTGCATGGTATTCAGTCCATGCAGCCAGTTCTTTGGTTGAAACAAAGCTTCCTATACGCTCTCCACCAAAAGGCATTATGCTATTCTCACGTCTGATTGGCCGGACCGTTTCTGTGTTGCCCCAGGCAACGATCTCCCACAAAGGCTCATACTATTCAACCCACCAGCAAAAAGCACCATGATCTCTGACCGGTACCGTCTCGATTCCGGACCCGTAATAGAATGCAGTGCAACAAATTGGCTTTTCTTCATTCGGGCAAACATCATCCCGACCACTGCCCCCTAGCGAGCCTTGAACAAAACCACCCACTGTCCATTCCAGGTTCATACTGCACCGGGAAAAGAATGATCCCCTTGAGCCGCACCCTGCACTGGTTAAGCCCCGGAAACCCTGGCCAGAGAACCGGAGGATACCTCTACAATGCCAGGATCATTGCCGAATTGCGCGAACTGGGCTGGCAAATAAAGGTCCACGCACTTCCGGGCGCCTGGCCCCTGCCCGACAGAGCCAGCCTGCCGCAGGTGGGCAACATTCTTTGCACCATTCCTGCCAAAGCCACCATCATTGCTGACGGCCTGCTCTGGACCGGTCTTGGGGAACAAAGAAACCCGGTGGTTGCCAATCACCGGGTTGCCGTGCTGGTCCATAGTCCACTCGACCGGGAAAACCGGGAAACAAAGGACAACTGGAGAGAAATGGAAACGAAAGCGCTGACTGAAGCGCAAGCCTGGATCGCAACTAGCCCAGTAAC
>JANXGZ010000114.1 GCA_024958995.1 Methylococcales bacterium
CTGACCAAACGTTATACCGAGGTAAGTGATTCCCCGCTCGGTTTCCTCGTAGGAAGCCACGATGGAGTGACCGGCATTCTTGTTTTTGTGTGGCTTTCAGTACTTACATTGATTTACTGGGTCCAAGTCCGCAGAAAGCAGGAGCAGCAGGTCTAAAACGGCAAACATCCGGTTCCCCGAAACCTCGGGTTACTCGATGCTGTCTACTAACGAATGATTCCCGACACGGTGAAATGGCGGTCACTGACTGCTTCCAGCAACAGGTATTCCAGGCCATTCGCTTTCAATTGGCCCGAAACTTCGTCAAGGGTAAAGGCAGCCAGAAGCGAATTGAAAAAATCCCTTCGAAGCACTTCCGGTTCCCTTTCGGCATAACGGCCAACCATTCCGGCGGCAGATTCCCTGCTCTCGGGCCGAAACAGATCCATGATAAAAACAACCGAACCGGACTTCGAATAGCGCTTGATGGCTGACCATAGCACAGCGGAATCCGGCAGGTGGTGCAGCAAACTGTTGCTGAAAATCAAATCGTACTGTTCTGCCGGCAAGTCAGCAGCCGGAAGCCTGCCCTGAATGAACCAGATCCGGTCCACAAGGTCCGGTCTACGCACGAAACGCCTTTCGCCGTAGGAAAGCATGGTTGCCGACCCGTCGACCGCGTGAATCGTGCATTCGGAAAAAGCATCGGCAAAGCGAAAAGAAATATCACCCGGACCGCAACCCAGATCCAACGCCAACCCTCGAAGCGATTGATCAGCGAATCGCGACCGAAACAACTCAATGAAATGAGAATGGGGTTCATCGAAATCCGCTACCGCGTACGCGATGACCTGTTCTTCATCTTCCATCAGCTCTTTTTCAAGTATTCTCTTCATCCACTGACTCCCATCGATCAAACATCGCCGCCTGGCCACACAACCTCCCATCCACCCCAAGAAGGTTCCAGACAACGGCTTCGCTGATGAAGAATCGTCTGCCAGTTTTCGATATCCGGACACCTTGATATTGATCAACAAAACCCCGGGAAGCAACTTCCCGCAGAATACGTTCTCGTTCCTCTCGGTGGACCGGTTCAGCAGAATGACGCGACGGGGTTTTCAGGAAATCGGCCCAGGTCATTTCAAACAGGCGTTGTCCGGCCCGATTCGCATAGGTAAAAACAGGGTCCGCGCTGCTATCATGGGACAATAAGACGAACGGCGCGTGATAAAGAAATTCAGCCGCATCCCGACCATTGGCACCTAAACTGACCAGATCCTGCCCGGTCCAGTGCCGCAGGCTCTTCCGCAGAATCGCCACGTGGTTTTCCTGATACGAATTTCCTGGACCCGGCTCATCAACGATCACCGTGGTATTTTCAGAAGACTTGATTGACAATACTCGCTAGCGGAATTTTCCGCCCCCCTCATTCACCCGACACCCGGAGACACTGCCATGTATGCCGTTTTTCCTGTCATGCTAGCCCTACTCGTTGTAATCGCTCCGGCTTCCTCTGATGCTTTCGCGGCCGGACTAACCAGCCCTGCACCCAACGGGCTCACGATACCCAAGGGATATAAAAAATGGAAGCTGGTCAGCGTTTCCCATCGCAAGGACAATGAATCCCTGCGGGCAATTCTGGGCAACGCTGTTGCACACAGGGCAATCCAAAATGGGGGCACATGGAATTGGCCAAAAGGGACGATCTTTGCCAAGCTTGTGTGGAAGGATAGGCAACACCCCCAATGGCCGGATGCAATCATCCCCGGAGAACAGTCTCATATCGAATTCATGTTCAAGGATCCTCGGAAGTTCGGATCGACTGGAGGCTGGGGCTACGCCCGCTGGCTAGGACAGAAACTGGAACCTTATCCTGACAATGGCTCCGAATGTTTCGCTTGTCACACGAGAGTCAAGGACAACGATTACGTATTCACCCGTCCCGCGCCCCTGCCCTGAATTTGATACTAAAAAAGCCTATATCCGGCAACCATCGGTTCCCGGTACGCGCATCAAGGTTACAGACGAACAGGTGGCTTGATTCAGGTTTGCGATGGAAACTTCCAGGTATTATTTACCAATTGAATTTGGTACAGTTCGCCCGATTTTCGCCGGCGTGAGGACCTAACCGGAACGAAGTCATATTCGAACCATTAGCCAATATAAACCGTGGACTATGACAACTCCTGACCAGTTGGCATTTCTAACCAAAGTTTCCGTCGTTGTCCCATTGTCCAGCAGGCTCAACGTCATATCCACGACGGTTTTTACTCCTGAATGAAACATCATTCTCCTCGAATGGAACGCCGAATAAAAACAGGCCTATCCGGTCTTCTTTGTCTTCTCGGCATTCTAGTCGGGCCTGTCTGGGCCGAGCCGACCCTGCGCCTCGGGGTCCTTGCCTACGGCACGCTCAACTGGGAGTTGGAAACAATCAAACAGCATCAACTCGACCAGAAGAATGGATTCCAGATCGCCCAGCGAAAACTGGCAACTCCCCAAGCCGGTAAAATCGCCCTGATGTCCGAAGCGGCAGATATCATCGTATCCGACTGGACTTGGGTGTCCCGGCAGAGAGCGGCCGGCCGCAACTTCACCTTCTGGCCTTACTCCGCCACCTCAGGAGCTCTGGTGATTCCCCATGGCTCTTCCATCAAGGGATTGGCTGACCTCAGTGGAAAACGCATCGGCATTGCCGGTGGCGAGCTCGACAAGAACTGGCTGCTCCTCACCGCCTTGGCAAAACGCAACGAAAACCTCGATCTAAACATCGGCGTGGAAAAGGTATTTGGTGCCCCTCCACTATTAAACCAACAATTGGCACAAGGTAATCTTGATGCACTATTGACCTACTGGCACTATGCCGCTCGCCTGGAAGCAACTGGTTTTCAAGAATTAATGAATGGACAACTCATTCTCGAAAAACTGGGAGTTAAACCGGTCATCCCAACCATTGGTTACGTGTTCAGGGAGGACTGGGCTGAAAACAATCGGTCCCTTATCGAGGGTTTCCTGGCGGCAACAGTGGAGGCAAAAAACCTTCTCTGCGAATCGGACCCAGCATGGCGAGGGATCGAACCATTGACTCGAACCGAGTTACCACAGGTTCGGAACCAACTCAGAAAAAATTACTGCGCCGGCCGAATCGCTAACTGGGGGGAAAAAGAAAAAGCGGCCATCGCCGAGGTCTTCAAACTCCTCCATGAAACGGCAGGCCCGCGCTTGACAGGCCGGTCTCCCGTGCTCCAGCCCGGAACGTTCTGGAGCCGGAAAACGATCCCGAACACCG